>JBAXUL010000026.1:0-44555 GCA_037129695.1 Prolixibacteraceae bacterium | reverse complement strand
CGCAAAGCCCGCAAAGAAAAAATACGACATTATTATTTGTGCATTACTTAAAATATAGTTGCCGAATTGAATCGAGGATCCGCGTTGTCAAAACGAAGAGAATAATATTCAATTCGACAGATACCTTACAAATCATCACTATTCTATTCGCTACGGCTCCCTGCCCTATCTTTGCGTCATTCAATAGAGTCTTCATTCAGCTCTTTCATCGGGTCCCAGAAATGGGATGCAAAATCCACAACGGCATCATCTTCAACTTTGATTCCTTCGTTTTCAAGTAACTCCTGCATGGCAGAAGGAGGATGAAAATGAACCTTACCTGTCAGGAGTCCGTTGCGATTGACCACGCGGTGGGCAGGAACAAACGGTTCCATGGTATGCGAATTGTTGAGTGCCCAGCCGACGACCCTGGCCGATAACCCGGTACCCAGATAACGGGCAATGGCTCCGTAGTTCGTTACCCTCCCTGCAGGAATCAGCCTTGTTGTCTCGTATACTTTTTGATAAAAATCATTCATATTATTCGAAACATTTGCTTGATCATAATCACATTACAGGGAACACGTATTATCCTATTTATCAGCCTTTTTTCTGAAATGGTCTGATCTCATTTCTAAAAATGTTACCCCTTTCGGGGAAAAGTCACGATGAAGTGTCAGGATCAGAAATCGTCCACGCTCCCTTTCCCTTCCTGCACGTCAATACCTTCCTGCACGATCTGGTTGCGCCGGTCTCTGCCGAAACTACGGTATTCGTCCCATTCGATTTCAATATCCGGTTCAACAAGATTTTCGGCATGGGGCACAAACTTCAGATATTTGATGGTGAGGCCCCTGCCGAGCCATTGCTGTTCGTAATAGGTTTTAATCCCCAGAATTTCATTTGCAAATGGAGATGCATAGAGATCATCTGTCTCTGCTTCGATCTGGAATTGATTGAGATGAACCAATGCAGAGGTATACCTGAAAAGAAAGTTGCTGTCGGTTTTGAGATGCACAACTCCACCGGGTTTCATCACCTTGCCGTAATGCGCCAGAAGTGTGGTGGATGTGAGCCTTTTTCGCTGCTTTTTCATTTGAGGATCAGGAAAAGTGATCCAAATTTCACTAATTTCTCCTGCGGCAAAAAATAAAGGGAGCAATTCGACATAGGTGCGTAAAAATGCCGCATTCTTCAGCCCTTTATCATGGGCAGATTTTGCGCCGGTCCAGATTCTGGCCCCTTTGATGTCGATCCCGATGAAATTTTTATCCGGAAAACTTTCCGCGAGTCCGACCGTATATTCCCCTTTCCCGCAACCCAGTTCAAGCACAATCGGAAAATCATTTTCAAAAAAACGGCTGTTCCAGTTTCCCCTGAGTTCATAAGGTCCTTCCATCAGAGTCGCATAGGAAACTTCCACCACATTGGGCAAGGCCCTGATCTCTGCAAATTTGGCGAGCTTGTTCTTACTCATATTCTGGAACTGTGGAAATTGACAGAATGACAGAAATAAATTATTCCCGGTATACGCGAATCACATTTGTTCACACTCATCATTCCTTTAATTGCTCTTTTCCAGGGTAATACCAAAATCGTGAATCCCTTTCAGTATCCCATCTTCGTTTCGCATACCCTGCCTTACCTCAAACCTGTAGTAGCCGGCATGTGGGAAGAAAGTCGTCTGTTTGTAAGGGTATTTCATATCGTAAAGGTCACCAAGTCCGTAGCCAAGCCATTTTCCTTCAGGATTTGCGAGAGACAATTCGATGGTGTCGTTGATAACCTGTCCTTTAGGAGGGATGATTTTAACGAACAACCAAAGATTACTGAACGTATATCTCCCATCATTCCTGACATTCAGAAACAGGTTGTACATTTTGGTTGAATCGGGCACGGTCATGTCGAACCTCAGGATGGAATCCTGATGCCATTTAGATCCGGCCAAGGTCCGGTAATTGCTGTAAACTATCCGGTTATGACAGGAAAACAACAGAACAAAGACAATGGAAAGGAGTCCGGCTATTTTAACCGGCAATGTCATCTTGTGGAGGCTCATTAGGAATCGAAGTATTTTTGCGGGTCAGAATCGGCTTGTGACGTTTCTTCCTTCTTGGTTTATTCGAATTTTGGTCGAAACGGTCGAGGCTTTCCTGCCCTACAGAATTTTGATAGGTTGGAGCTACATCATCAGGAATTTCCATGATGTCACCGGTCAGATCAGGAATCTTCTTTCCGCTACGGTTCAGCCGGTGGATTTCTTTCACCTTATCGACCGAAACTCCGATGACCCCGCCACCCTGATAATTTTCACGCACATACCAGAAAATGCCCTTGAATATATCGGCTTTCAGATAGTTGAAGTTGCCTTTCTCGGTCTCAATCTGTACATTGGTGGACGGGAAATCAATCTGCGCATCAATGTAACAGTCCAATTCATAATTGAGACAGCATTTGAGTTTACTGCACTGACCTGCCAATTTTTGCGGATTAAGTGAGATCTCCTGGTATCTTGCTGCATTGGTCGTCACAGATACAAAATTGGAAATCCAGGAACTGCAGCACAATTCCCTTCCGCAAGGGCCAATTCCACCAATCCTGCCGGCTTCCTGACGCGCACCAATCTGACGCATCTCAATCCTGATCCGGAAAGTGTCGGCATACACCTTGATGAGTTGACGAAAGTCAACACGTTCATCGGCGATGTAATAAAAAATTGCCTTGGTTTTGTCGCCCTGGAATTCGACGTCTCCTATCTTCATGTTCAAACGCAGGTCTTCCGCAATTTTTCTGGCCTTCAACATGGTGTCATGTTCCAGATGGGTTGCCTCCTCCCATTTTTGAATGTCAACTGGTTTGGCCAGCCTGTAAATTTTGCGGAGTTCACCATCCACGAAAGTGGGCTTGTGCCTTTTCATCTGTTTGAGGACGAGATCCCCGACCAGGGAAACTACCCCGATGTCGTGACCCGGACTGGCTTCCACAGCAACGATATCACCCGGTTTCAAAGGGAGATCGTTGACATTGGTATAATAATCCTTGCGTGTATTTTTGAAACGGATCTCTACGATTTCGTTCGGATTGATGGTATTCGGAACGTCGTGAAGCCAGTTGTAAACATTCAATTTAGCGCAGCTTCGTGTATGCATGGTAACAGTGCTTCCGCGTACTGCTTTTTGTATAGGGTTCATGTATCAGTCGTTTGTTTTAAATCCGGCATGTGAAATTCGAATTGACTCCATTGATCTGCGGTATGTTCCGGATCTCAGGGATTCTGCTCACATGCAATTATCTCTTGCACAAAAATAATGAAATTTAACAGAGCATCAAAGCCTTATCAGTTTGGATATCTTGATGGCCATATCGGTGAAAACTGCCTTTGCATTTCCATTGGATGCAATGTCTCTGAGCGATTTTTCGAATTCGGAAAACAGGAGCATCACATTTTTTTCCTGGATGAAAGGGGCAAATTTGGCGGCAAATTTCTCTTCGTTGTCATCCATGGTCACCAAGGCGGGTTCCCTGAAATTGGACATGAAATTTTCGCGGGTAAACTGGCTGCAATATCGGAGAAAGCTAAGCTGACGTACCCGGCCTATACCAGAGAGTTCATCCGACCAGCTTAAAAGCTCGGAGAGATCCCGCTTGTACCCGGCCCTCATCAATGCAGTATATTGCCGGTGATTGTATTTTCTGCCTTCATCCTCAAGCAGCAATTCTTCGGCAAGGATCAGGTTGCCGTTGGCAATCCTGGCCATGACAACGGGATCATTTTCGCCAAGTGCGGGATGCCTCGCCAGGGCCTCTGCAAGATCCTGTTCTTCAATTTTGGGAAGCCTGATCGTCTGGCACCTCGACCTGATTGTACTCAGCAAGCGTTGTTCTTCTTCCGTAACCAGGATAAAAATGGTATTGGCTGGTGGTTCCTCGAGTATTTTCAGGATTTTATTGGCGCAGGTGGGATGCATGGTCTCCGGAAGCCAGATCAAGGAGACCTTGTAATCAGCTTCATATGATTTCTTATTCAGCTTTTGAATGATTTCAGAAGCCTCATCCACATAAATCATCCCTTGTTTGTTTTCTTCTGCAATCACCTGGTTCCACCGCTCATAGACCGGGTAGGGGTTGGCCAGAAAATATTCCCTCCACTTTGCCATGTAATCGCTGCTGGTGGGCTTGGAGACGGACTGGGTTTTGACGACCGGAAAAGTAAAATGCAAATCAGGGTGTATCAGTTTCCTGAATTTGAGGCACGAACTGCAAACACCGCATGAGTCGATATCTGTTTTGCTTTTGCAATTCAGATATTGGGCAAACGCCAGTGAAAGAGACAACTTCCCGTTACCGGGAGGGCCTATCAGCATCAGGGCATGCGGCACACGATGTTCCTGAGCCAGTTGAATCAACAACTCCTTGGTTTGAGTTTGCCCTATAACGTCCTTAAATTGCATGGTTTTCTTTTGTAAATACTATGTTTCGTACAAAGAAGGCCAAGACCGCAAAGAAAACTAATTGTTGCTCTGCGTACTATGCCCGAACTTTTAAGTCATTCGAAAGTGTCTTAATCATTCACGCATGCCGGAATCTTCCAGTCAATGGACTTACCCTCCCAAACACGATCCCCAAAAGTAAAAAAAAATAGTCAGGGGTGCCTTATGCGTTTGGACTTCGGTCGAATTAGCAATAAATTAACACTAAAAAAGTGGCTTATCCAACAGATATCCACTATCTTTGATCCTCCTAAAAAAATTAATTTACAACGATATGCAGACGATTGAAACTTATGACTTTTCTGGCAAAAAAGCCTTAATCAGAGTTGACTTCAATGTTCCGCTCAACGAACTATTCGAAATTACCGACGATACCCGCATGACAGCGGCATTACCCACCATTAATACCATTTTGGAAAAGGGTGGTGCAGTGATTATTATGTCGCACCTGGGTCGTCCGAAAAAAGGCCCTGAAGACAAATTCTCGATGAAACATCTGGTGCCTCACCTGAGCCAATTACTCGGAGGTAAGGCGGTTAAAATGGCACCCGACTGCATTGGTGAAGTAACCAAAGAAATGGCTTCCTCTCTGAAAGCCGGCGAGGTACTCGTTCTGGAAAACCTTCGTTTTCATCCTGAGGAAGAAGGCGGAGACGAAGAATTTGCGCGTCAGATTTCAGAATTGGGAGACTGTTGGGTGAACGATGCATTCGGTACGGCACACCGGGCCCATGCTTCAACCGCGGTAATCGCCAAATTTTTCCCGAACGACAAGTTATTCGGCATGCTGGTTGCCAGCGAGGTTGAGAGCCTCAACAAAGTTCTTAAAGCTCCGGTACGTCCATTTACAGCCATCATGGGTGGATCCAAGGTTTCTTCCAAAATCACCATCATCGAAAACCTGCTTAATTCGGTTGATCACCTGATCATCGGAGGCGGCATGACCTATACCTTTGTGAAAGCACAGGGCGGTAAAATTGGCGGATCAATCTGCGAGGACGATTTTCTTGAACTTGCCAGGGAACTGCTGGTGAAAGCCAAAGCCAAAGGGGTTCAGTTTCACTTCGCGGTAGACGTTGTTGAAGCAGATGCATTCGCTGAAACTGCCAACATAAAAGTGGTTTCGTCCTATGCGATCGACGACAACTGGTCGGGTCTGGATGTCGGTCCTGAGACCATCAAGAATTTCAGCAAAGTGATTGGCGAATCCAAAACGATTCTTTGGAACGGTCCGGTAGGTGTTTTTGAAATGGAGAAATTCGCTGTTGGAACAAAAGCCATCGGTGACGCCATCGTCAAAGCAACCGAGAACGGAGCTTTCTCTCTCGTCGGAGGTGGTGATTCAGTGGCAGCCGTCAATCAATTCGGCATCGCAGATAAAATGTCCTACATTTCTACTGCCGGAGGAGCCATGCTTGAATACCTCGAAGGTCGGATTCTCCCCGGTATTGCTGCTGTTCTGGAATAACAAAAAAATAATTATAAAACAGTTCCCCATAGTTTTTCGGGTGCAGAGACTTTCTGCACCCGATTTTTTTTAGATTTGTGGTAAGAAAGTATCCACTCAACTAATTTTCAGATGCCAGAAACAACGGGAATCCTGTGGCAGGTCGTTCTGAACCCACACGCCGGTGGAGGAAAAGGAGCACATGACCAAAAAATCATAGAGCAATTGCTCAGGCAATCAGACATCCATTACCAACTATCAATATCCCAATTCCCGGGTCATGCCATCGAACTTACCAGGAATCTGGTGAGGGAGGGAGCGACCCATCTGATCGTTGCCGGCGGCGATGGCACCCTCAATGAAGTCGTCAATGGGATTTTTCAGGCAGAACAACAGAGCCACCACGAAATAACGCTAGGAATGCTTCCGGTAGGTACCGGCAACGACTGGATCAAGACGTTCGGCATTCCTGATCATTACCAAAAGGCAATAGACATCATCAAGACGAACAAAACGGTCAAGCAGGATGTAGGCGAAATTACCTGCCACATAGATGGTCAAACATCGGTGCGGTATTTTGCGAACATCGCCGGGTTCGGATTTGATGCTTTGGTGGCAAAAAACGCCAACAACTTAAAATTCAAAGGGATAACCGGAATAAGAGTCTACATTCAAAGTTTGTTTTCAGGGTACGTGAATTACAAAAGCCGCAATACCAGAATCATCATTGACGGTACCAGCCTGGAAGTCAATCTTTTCAGCGCCAGCATCGGGATCGGCAAATTCAATGGTGGTGGCATGATGCAGGTGCCGGAAGCCAACCCTCTCCAGGGCCTTTTCCACATCACTGTAATTAGAAAGATAGGTATCTGGGGAATCCTGACCAATTTCAAAGGCCTTTATTCAGGCGATTTTATCCGAGACTTCAGGGTTTCTACCCATGTCGGACAAGCAATCGAAATAGCCTCGGATACACCGCTGCCCGGTGAATCAGACGGAGAAACGCTCGGCGCCGGCAGCTTCAAAATCGAAATGATTGCGCACCGGCTCAGAGTAATTTATGGCTCTGATAAATTCTTAGGGAATTTGGATCACCAATAGGGAATATGGTTTCATCCAGGTGAAATGAGCATGATTGGAAATCACCAACAGAGATGATTATAACCCTTGCGAATTCCAGCTGGCAAATGAAAACTATTTATAAACAGGTGAAATGGTATCATCAATTGTGCCAGTCACCTCATTTTATTCCAACAATAAACAACCATCCTATGAATACAAGACAGTTGTGGTTTCCAGTGTTACTGGCAGTAATGCTACTCATGTTCTCCGCAAAAACTGATGCACAAAACCATCCCTTTTCTTTGAAAATTGGTCCGCAACCGGATGGAAGTGTACTTGTACCTTCCAATCAGCTATTGCGGCCTGCAGGCAGCCAGATTGAGATGCCGGGCCGGCCGGTGGATATGACACTCCTCTCGCATGAGCAGTTTCTCCTGGTCAAAAACATGAAATCGCTTGAACTGATCCGTCTGAGTGACAAAAAAATTCTGCAAACACTGCCTTTTGGTAAAGGTGGATCTTCCTTCACAGGCATCTGCGCCTCGGTCGACAGCAAGCATATTTACCTCACAGAAGCAACAGGCAAGGTTTTGATTGCAGGATTTGATTCCAATAACAAGCTTAGCTGGGAATCGGAGATTACCATGCCCAAACCTTCAATAGGTGATGATCCTGCACCAGGAGGCCTTGCACTGAACAAGGCAGAAGATCGGCTTTTCGTTACACTCAGCAGGAACAATTCCCTGGCGGTTGTCAACCTGAAGGATCAATCCATCCGGGAGATTCCGGTTGGAATTGCTCCCTATGATGTATCGATGACAGACGATTCAAAAGCATATGTGACCAATTGGGGTGGAAGAAGACCAGTAGAAGGGGAATCAACCTACAATACATCCGGAAGTCAGGTGCTGGTTGATCCCGTAACGGGTGTGGCCAACAATGGATCTGTTTCTGTCATCGATATCAAAAGCAACAAATCAGTCAAAGAGATCAATGTGGGATTGCACCCTTGCGGAATGACTCTGAGTGCAGACAAATCTTTGTTGTACGTCGCCTGTGCCAACAGCGACCAGATTTTTGTCATTGACACCAAAAAAGAGGAGGTAAAAACCAGGATTTCGGTCCATCTGAAAAAGGAGACTCTTTTTGGAAGTGCACCCAATGCACTGGCACTTTCACCGGATGGAAAATATCTTTATGCAGCCAACGGAACAGACAATGCACTCTGCGTCATTGAGACAGCTGCGCCCAACCGGGTGGCCGGCTACATTCCTACCGGCTGGTATCCGGGAGCTGTGATCATGAATGGGGCAGGAACTCAATTGTATGTGGCCAATGTCAAAGGGGTCGGATCCAGGAACAAGGGAGCAGGCAAAGCAGGATACAATTCACACGATCACCTGGGTAGTGTATCCGTCATCCCGGTTCCTGATCAGGCAGCCCTTCCAAAAATGACGGACATCGTGGAGCAGAACAACAACCTGATGAAGTCATCCCGAAATCAGGCCGCAGCAGGAAATATCCCCGCGACATCTGCAGTACCACTCCTTCCTTCCCAAAAATCGCCCATTAAACACGTGCTGTACATTATCAAGGAAAACAGAACCTACGACCAGATTTTTGGTGACATGAAGCAGGGAGACGGAGATACCAGCCTTGTCCTTTTTGGCCGGGAAACGACTCCCAACCACCACAAACTGGCCGAAAAATTTGTACTGCTGGATAATTTCTATTGCAGCGGGGTTTTGAGTGCCGATGGTCATCAGTGGACGGATGAAGCCTATGTGACAGATTACCTCGAGAAGTCGTTCGGAAATTTCACCCGGAGTTATCCCTATGACGGAGGTGATGCCCTCGCCTATGCGAGTACCGGTTTCATCTGGGACAATGTGCTTAGAAATAAATTGACTTTCAGAAACTACGGGGAATTTGTCAATGCCGAAATTCTTCCGAAACCTGCCACTTTCTCTGCCATTTACAAGGACTTTCAACAAGGAACCAAAAATTTCTCGATCAGGGCTATTCCAAATATTGAGCAGATCAAACCCTATACTTGCCCCACCTTCGTTGGCTTTCCAATTAATGTGCCGGATGTCTACCGGGCCGGGGAATTTATCAAGGAACTACGCGGATTCGAAAAAACCGGAAATCTTCCGAATTTTATGATCATGCTTTTGCCTGCAGACCATACTTCAGGCACCCGGCCGGGTTTGCCCACTCCTCGTGCAGCAGTTGCAGACAATGATCTTGCCCTTGGCCAAATTGTGGAAGCCATTTCAAACAGCCAATTTTGGAAAGAGACTTGCATTTTTGTGACAGAGGATGATCCACAGGCCGGTCTCGATCATGTAGATGGTCATCGGACAGTCGGAATGGTTATAAGTCCGTATACCAAGCATAAGGAGGTAGTGTCAACCTATTATTCGCAGATTAATATGGTCAGAACCATTGAAAATATTCTAGGTATTCCACCCATGAACCAATTGGACAATGCGTCGGAACCAATGTCTGACTGTTTTCAGGACAAGCCTGATTTTACACCCTACAAAGCCGAACGCAACATCATTCCGCTGGACGAACTGAATCCGCCCATCAGTCGGTTATCCGGCAAGAAGCTTTCCTGGGCCAAAAAGTCCCTCGAGCAAGACCTCGATGATTATGACCGAATTGACGAAGATATCTTTAACCGTATCATCTGGCATTCGGTAAAAGGTTATGATCGTCCCTATCCGGAAATTACATTGAAAGAATAATTAATTCAGGGGAAATATCCAATTTGGCAAACAGCGACTGGGGATCGGTGGTCATTTTTCGTGCCAGGTGATTGTTTGCATTATTTTAATTCATCTGTCAATGGAGGCGTCCACCAATCTTTTGCGGGTTCAGTCAATGACAATTCCGGAGAGCCTGGACAGCCGTTGATCATCAATATAAGCACCCAAACCAACCGCCTCAGGAACGGTTATGACTCCATGGTTGTCATAGGAAATTCCTCCGGAAACAGGATCTTCCGTAAACATGAGCGGCGTATCGAAATCACAGTGAATGATCCCATCGTTTGAAAGCGCAAGATGGGCCGAAGCAGTAAATGCCAACCTGGACTCGAGAAAGCCGCCAACCTGAATTTTCATTTCAGCCTGTTCTGCCAGCCGGATAATCTTCAAGGCATTGAAAATTCCTCCGGATTTACCGAGTTTGACATTCAAGAGATCGCATGCCGCAAGGTCGATCAGTCGTTTGGCATCGTGGTGGTCGCAGCACGATTCGTCTGCCATGATTGGAATAGGACTTCGTTGACGCACACCTGCAAGTTCCATGAAATTCCAGCGTGGTATTGGTTCTTCACAATGCTGAATATTGAATGATTCCATGGCGCATAGCGCAGTCACCGCGATTTCGGGATCCCAACCCTGGTTGGCATCAATCCTGACTGGAATATCATGTCCAACGGCCTCCCTGATCAGACGGATTCTTTCCACATCCTTATCCGCAGATTCTCCAAGCTTCACTTTGATCACCTGGAAACCCCTTTCTTTGATCCGGAGGGCATCCCCTGCCATTTTATTCTTTTCGCCCAGACTCACCGTGTAATCTGTGACCAGCACCTTGTTTTTCTTTCCCCCCAAAAAAGCATACAACGGAAGCCCGGCAGCTTGCGAAGCAAGGTCATACAAGGCCATATCAAATGCACTCTTGATGCTGGAGTTGGCATATATTACACGGTCCATCCTGTCCACACATGCCTCAATCATTTCCGGATTCTGGCCAAGCAATCCTTCAGCGAGATATCGCCCAACCACCATGCATGTGTCCATGCTTTCCCCATTGATCGACCTGAAAGGACTGCATTCTCCGAATCCGGTCAGCCCCGTGTCAGTGCGAATCGCTACCACCACGTTATCGGCATGATGAAAGGCGCCCAAAGAGATGACAAAAGGTTCCTTGAGCGGGACAGGCATTGGGTATAACTCGATTCTTGTGATCTTCATGGCATTGTTTAATTACAAATGAAAAATGAAATAACACATAAAACACTTACCAGCAGACTCTTAAAATTGCATAATTTGTAATTTGTAATTATCATTTTTCCCCAGCTTTAAAAGTTGTCCAGGGCTCTGATGGTCGGCTTTTGAGCAAACCGTTCAACCATTCATACTGGGGATGATCCTCCAGGAATTTGTTGGCGTCGAATGCTCTGCCGCAGGAAGATCCCCAACGGGCTGCAAATGACATTTCGCCGGCCATGGTGGCGTCTACGACCTTCCCGTCGATGGTGCCTTCAGGGCTGAAAGGCTGGTAGGGACCGCAGTATTGGTCGTCGAGTTCCCAGTGTCCGCAGAGCGATCTGCCGGCCGGATTGATTTTCTTCAGATAGCTGTCATAATGATCTGCCTCAAAGACCTTTGCTAATTTTATATTAATCTTTCCCTTGTTCTCTTTCATCAGTTTCTTCCACTGCACGCGCCTGGCTACAGACGAATTTTTAATGTTTGTCTCGTCCTTATTGGTCTCCATACGAAGGATCTTCAGGTTCTCCGCAACATTGGAACCGGTAAAGTACCCGTCCGTTTTCTTCTCAAAACCAATGAACTTCAAGCCGAGCTCCAACCGGGCAATTTCATTGGTTTTGATATCACCGATCAGCCAGGCATTGGCATAACCGCCATTGTTGTCGGTCTTCATGATGGTACACCATTCATCGATAGAGGAGGCATACTGGGTGGCATGACGCATCCGCGTAAATTCGGGAGTACCTTTCGGGTCAAAGGAATGGAAATCGCCAATCGTAGTTTCCGATCCGACCAAACCACCGTCGGTAATGAAAAAATCGGTCTCACTGTGCACAAAGCCTGCCACCGACTGCATCAAAATCCGGTGACCCTTCTCAGGAAGAATGTCCATGATGATATTGCTCACCGGATTATAATACATATCCATGGTATTGTGTCCCAGAACGATTTTACCGTCTGCGGTCATGCTTCCGGTAGCAATGAATGAACTGCATGATTCTTTGGGATGTTCCATCGAGTAAGAATGAACAGAATCCCTAACTGTCGGCCACCAGTAGCCTGTCAGCTCGGCATAGCCGTTCAGTGCCACCAACTCATCGAGGGTAAATTTTTGCCCTGCAACCTGCAACCCTTCCACAATACCGTTCAACTCTTCCCTGTTTTCCGGGTCGACTTTGGGCGTGAGAATCTTGCCTGCGTGCTCCACATACCACGACCACTCCATAGCCGTTTCATATTCCCACCTGATGCGCAGAAGTCGGAAATTCTCAGTGATTTCACCGGCCAGCAGGTATCCGTGCTGGAAACCGCGGTCTTTGGGTGAACCTTCAATATGAAGATAGGTCCATCCGCTTTTCTCGTGCCGATATCCGTTTGCCAGCCGGTTTTTCTGATTTTCTGACAACGACCCTACCGTCTGGCCTTGCAGATAAACAGTTAGGATAAGCAAAGTCAGGATGAGCAGGCTAAGTTTCTTCATCATCTTAATATCTTTTGGATATTCAAAGATATATTTATAATAACTTTTCGGCGTAAACTATGAAGAAATATTTCTTCCTGCAAGACTTTTTGATTCAGGGAAAAAAGGATTTGAAACAGTTACTTTTCGTCTGAGCGTGACATGAGGAAGGTGAAAGCACACCTCTAAACCATAGTCCACAGCGTTGGTTCCAAATCATTTTTTAATTCTTCCAGCCGTTTATGCGCTTGTTTTACAGACTCACTGTTAAATGACTCGGGGTATTTGACAATCACAGATTCAAAGGTCAAACCTTGCAAACCCATACCGATCAACACCTTGTAACCCATGGCATCAGCCTTTCTGTTCACGGCTCGCTCTGCCGCAACTTTGATTCCATAATGTTTAACCATTTGCCAGGTTCTGTTGGCACGGGTTTTGCGACTATTCTTTTCTGAGAGAATATCCTCGTAGGCATAGAGCGCCTGGTATAACTCAAACTCCACAATGTCTTCCGCCTCATGGGCTGATGCCCGGAGTTCAATGGCCTTCTGACGCGCCTGCCTTACAAGATCTGAATACTTTACTATGAATTGCCTGCATTCTTCAGGAGTTTTCAACTTACTAATCATTTCATCCATAGCTGATTAAATTAGTTCTACGCACCTAAAGATAGCTATTTTTTCTCACCCGCCAATATTCCGGGATCTACAAATATTTTACCTTTAATGCTGGTACGATTTGGCTCTGATGTGTTTGAGTACAGCGGAAACGAAGGGCTGAATGGCTGAAATTTTGATAGCTTTGTTCTTGATGAATGGCATACAACTCAGATTGACAACTTTATTCCTTATCCTTTCCCTGATGGCCTCAGCCCAGAGGAGGGAATCTGCAACCTCAACCGGCAATCCGCTTTCGGAAAACGAAAAGAAAAGATTGCTGGAACTGGTCAATGAAGCAAGATCAAAGGGTTGCCGGTGCGGCAGCCGGAAAATGCCGCCTGTCGGGGCAGTTTTGTGGGATGAGCAATTGGAAACCGCTGCGGAAAAACACAGTCTCGACATGGCCCGGCATAAGTTCATGAGCCATGAAGGTTCCGATGGATCCAAGTTCAGTGCAAGGCTCACCCAGGCCGGATTTAAGTGGACGAGCTGCGCAGAAAATATCGCGGAAGGTTATGAATCTGTGGAGAAGGTGGTAGATGCCTGGTTAAACAGCCCTCCTCATTGCAAAAATCTGATGGATCCCCGTTCCAGGTTCATGGGCGTGGCACGTACCGGAACTTACTGGACCCAGGATTTTGGAGGGAAATAATTGAAGCTCGGTCAAAAAGGTTACACAGAGTTTCACCGAGATTTTTTTGTGAAACTCTGTGAAACTCTGTGCTCCCGGTGTTCCTCTGTGAAACCTTTCGAGATCAGATTATTTTTTTAACCCATTTAAAAAACAGGAAAGGGGGATATTTGAAGGGCACATCTATCCAGGTAGGAGAAGAAACGATGGCACGTGCATGGCTGAAAGCCAGAAAGCTGGTGTGTCCGTGGTAACTGTTCATCCCGCTGTTCCCTACCCCGCCGAATGGAAGATGATGATTGGCGATGTGCATCAGGGTATCGTTGATGCAACCACCTCCGGAGGTCGTTTTCAGCAGAATATTCTTCGCTTTTTTATTGGGACCGAAGTAATAGAGCGCCAGTGGTTTTTCGTTGTCATTGACATATTTTAAAGCCTGATCGATGTGCTCAAAAGTCATGACCGGAAGCAATGGTCCGAATATTTCTTCCTGCATGATCGGGAAATTGGGTTCAATCTCGTCGATGACAGTGGGTGCAATGAATTTCTCAGATGCATCCACTTCACCCCCGTAGCGTATCTTGCCATGAAGCATCAGCTTTTGCAGCCTTTCCATGGCCTGATTGTTGACGATACGCGGGTAATACTTACTCTTTTTGATCTCTTTCCCGTAAAGAACTTCTATCGCTTCCCCAATTTTTACAATCAGACGGTCTTTCACCGACTGATGAACAAGGAGGTAATCAGGGGCGATACAGGTTTGACCTGCATTGATGCATTTTCCCCAGGCAATCCTTTTGGCTGCAATATCCAGATTGGCATCTGCATCCACGATACATGGACTCTTGCCGCCCAATTCGAGAACGACCGGAGTAAGAAATTGGGACGCCGCCTTCATGACCAGTTTCCCCAGCGACGGACTTCCTGTGAAAAAAATGATATCGAAGCGCTGTTCGAGCAGCAATTGGTTGACCACCCTGCCTCCCTGCGTAACTGCCACATAACCGGGGTCAAATATCTCAGCCACCAGTTCTGCCATCACCCTGGAGATGTTGGGTGTATAGGGAGACGGCTTCAAAACCGCGCAACAGCCTGACGAAATGGCTCCAACCAGGGGATTGAGCAGCAACTGAAACGGATAATTCCATGGTGCAATGACCAGCGCTGTGCCTAGCGGTTCGTAGATGATTTTGCTGCAGGAGGGAAGCAGTTGAAGTGGTGTAGTAACCCTCTTGGGTTTGGCCCACCTTCTCAGGTGGCACAGATGGTTGTCGATCTCTTGCAGGACAATGCTGATTTCGGTCAGATAGGCCTCTTCTCGGGATTTGTGCAAATCCAGCCAAAGCGCCTCCGAAATTTTGTCTTCATACCGAAGAATGGCAGATTTGAACTTTTTCAGATTGGCAATTCTGAAATCCAACGCCTTGGTAGCATGGGTCTTGAAAAAAATCCCCTGATTTTCAACGAGGGATTGTATCGCAGCAGCTGAACTCTCTTCCATAACTTCAGTATTTAGTCTTTTCGTCCTTCAAAGTGATCCATCGTTTTGTATATGCCCAGTACCTTCCCGGCAACCCAATCGAACAGGAAGAGCGGAAGCAGGCCCTGGCACAATCTGACAAAATGGACGATCAAAGGCATTTTGATAAATATCTTGTTCCTTTCAATTCCACAGATGATTTTACGCGCTGCCTTGTCCGGATTGAGAATCGGAATAACGGAGGATTTTACCCCGCCAAACATCCCCGTATTGATATAGTAAGGCATCACGGTAGTGAACCGGACATTGGTTTTCAATTGTTGCATTTCAATCCTGACACTGTCAGACCATCCCGTAACAGCCCATTTGCTGGCACAATAGACCGACATTCTGGGATTGGACAAGAGTCCGGCAGATGAGGCAATATTGCAGATATGTCCCGATTTTCGGCTGACCATTTCAGGCAAAAATTGCAGTGCCACATACATCGGCGCATTGGCATTGATTTCCATAAGGCGGGTGATGTCGGTGATGGAATGATCATGAAAAAACTTGCCGACCACAATTCCGGCATTGTTGATCACAAGATCCGGCACACCATGCGTCTTTTTTACCAAATCAGCAGTTGTAGTGATCTGACTAACATCAGCAACATCGACGCGGTATCCGGTTACTTTCCCCAAGGCCGAAAATTCGGAAACCGTCTCATCAATTTTTGCCTGGTTGATGTCCCAGATAATCAGCTCACCGCCTTTCTGAAGCACGATTTGCCCCATCAGTTTTCCAATGCCGGAAACTCCGCCGGTAATCAGTACCTTAGTGCCTTTAACTATTTTCATAATTTAAGTATTGGTTATACATTTGGGATCAAATCCAAAGTTAATCAAATGGTTGAGAAATCAACCATGAGTTCATATGGAAATGCCTGACCTATCAGAAGGCTATAACCCGGATGCATTAAATAGTATTTTCACCTTTTTAACTCATTTATTTAAACAAAAAGATCATGGCACAACTTACACCAGAAATGAAGGAGATGATTGCTACCCAACAATGTTTTCTCGCAACTGTCAGCAAAGACGGAGTTCCGAACAATGCACCCAAACGCTCAACACGGGTTTTCAATGATGAGACACTCATTTTTTCAGAAGGAACAGCAGGAAATACCTATGCCAACATATTGAATGGTTCAAAGGTTGCGGTTGCGGTTGTCAACAGGGAAATCCTGGATGGCTACCGGTTTCTGGGCACACCAAAGGTATTGACAGAGGGTGAGATCTATGAAAAATCGGCTGAAATGTCGCTAAAAGCCGGACTTCCAAAACCCAAAGCGGTCGTATTGATTCACATCGATGAAATTCATAGCCTGAAACCCGGACCAATGGCAGGGAAAAAGATCGGGTAAATGCATTTTTGGGGCTAATGGAATATTTCAATCAAATAGTTGATGGTTAACTCCTTATCAATTGATCAAAACATAAATATTTTTCTTCTTGACAGATGAAAGGTGGGTAGAACCAAATAAATTTTTATTAATTTTGGTTATGTATTGATTTAAATGAGAATTAAAGCATTGATCAATGAGCATTGTCAAAGACCTGTCTGAACTTAAAAGTGCTGACATCATCTCTGAGGAAACAGCACAAAAAATTTCTGAGTACTACAAAAATAAACGCGCAACTTCTCCCAACAGACAGTTGCTGATTTTTGGAATTGTCGGAGCGCTGTTGGTTGGAGTCGGATTGATGTTTATCGTCGCCAATCAGTGGGATGAACTGTCGAGGAGTTTGAAAACATCCATTGCATTCTACCTTCTGGTGATCCCGCAATTGCTTGCTGGTTATGTTTTATTGCAAAAAGAAAAGAAAATTGTCTGGAGGGAAAGCGCTGCACTTCTTCTTTTCTTTGCGGTTGGAGCCAATATCTCGCTGGTGAGTCAGATTTACCACATCAACGGTGATGTCAGTACATTTTGTCTGACCTGGATGCTGCTAACCCTACCCCTGGTTTATATCCTTGATTCTTCTGCGGTATCGATAGCCTATTTATTTGGAATCATGGTCTATGGCCTTTCTGTTCAGAATGACACGACGGATGCCATGGGAAAGTATGTATTTTGGCTTTTGGTCGCCATGCCAATTCCCCGCTATCTCCGGTTATTCGCCAAATCGCCGGATAATCTGCTGTTTAATTTTCACCATTGGGTAATACCTTTTGTACTGACAACGACGCTGGGCATTTTATCGCAAAATTACAAGATGTTCTTATCACCTGCTTTTATCTCCATGTTCGGGATTTTTTATCTGATCGGGAACTATTCCTTTTTTGGAAGCAGGACGGTCTTCTTCAATGGATATCGTATTTTCGGTCTGGCTGGCACTATCATCACCTTGCTCGTCATGTCATTTAAATCCAACTGGGAAAACTTGTCAAAACATCCTTTCCAATTGGGTGAATTGATGATGTCGCCTGAACTGATTGCCAATGTAATTCTTTTCCTGACTGCCTCTGTTCTGCTTTACCTGCAGTATCAATCGAAGCCAAGGGGCAGCGTGAAGTTGATCGAAGTTAGCTATTTGTTGTTTCTGTTACTTTTTGTGGCGGGTATCTTCACTCCCCAGTCGTATATACTCGTCAACATCCTTGTCTTTTCCCTGGCATTCATGATGATCAGGGAAGGATCCAAACAAAGTAATCTGGGAATAATTAATTCCGGAATGATCATTGTTGCGATGCTGGCTGTTTGTCGCTCGCTTGACAATGATTTGACCTTTGTCATAAAGGGCAGCATGTTTGTGCTTGTTGGCATTGGTTTTTTTGCCGCCAATTGGTTGATGCTCAAAAAAAAGATTAAACATGAATCGTAAAAGTCTGTTGTTGATAGCCTTTATTTGTGTTGCCGCGATTCAACTGTTTATTCCCATACAGATGATCAGCAAACAGGCGGACTTTGCCGTTTCCGGACAAGAGTTCCAGTTCAAAATCAGACATAACCGACCCAATGCATTCAGAGGAATGAATACAGGAGCTACCATTCAAGGAAAATTTATCTGGGTACAGTTTGAGCAGGATCAACTGAAAGTGGAAGACAAAAAGGCATGGGATGCCGGTCAGGTGGTTTATGTATCATTTGCCTCCGATAGTTTGGGTTATGCAAAAATTCTTTCCGTGACCAAAACCAAACCTTTTGACAAAAAAAGTTGGGTAAAAGCCAGAGCTTTTGTGAATCGAAAAGATTCTTCGACAGTGCATCTGAACTATCCTTTCAACAATTATTATATCGAAGACAGTTCCACGAAGGACATCGATTCTGTTCTTACCAGGAAATTGGATGATTCGCTGAGTACTATTTCACTGAAAGTCAGCATCCGGGAAAATCAGTTTTTGGTCAAGGACCTGGTGGTGGACAGCCTTTCCTTCAGGGATTTCGTGAAAAAAATCCGCAACAAAAAATCCAACTGATTCATTTCAAGTGTTTAAATTGCATACTGTACCGCAAGGCACCTTAAGCTGTTTTAATATCATTCACCTTTAGCTTCTTTGTGTCTTCCCTTTTGCTCCCTGGCTCAGAAAAACGACGGAGATTTTGTCTAATTTGGTACACTGCGAAATTCAGTTGCCATACACCGGAACACAATTACATGAGAAACTTACTTCCCGCCATACTCCTGGCATTCAATTGCTTGATCGCTCAGGCGCAAGTTCTTCCCGGCTTTAACATGTCAGGTTCAATGGAGGAACAACAGCTACTGATCGAGAATTCACCCCCCTTGACCCGCATTCTCATCAATGCTCCCCTCGAGGGATTCAAAAGGAACGACAGGGTTTTACTGATTTTCTTTGGGCTTCCGAACGGAAACACCATCGAACAGACTTTTGGCAAAAGGCTGAAAGAGGGTGATGACTGGCATTACAACATCCAGCACATTGGAGCACAGACCAGATTTCTCAGGCATCGCCTCCCAAATAAAACCATTGTCACGGTATACCTGGAAACTGCGCAGAAAAGCTGGCCTGCCTGGGTGGCCAATACCCATGATTCTGTCAATACCGTTAAGGGCATCGTAGATCATGTCAAAGCCATGTTCTCTTTATGGAATCCGGAGATTGTCCTCAATGGCCACAGTGGCGGCGGAAGATTTGTTTTCAGCTACCTGAATGCCGTCAAAAAAATCCCGGATGATGTGGTGAGGATTGCTTTTCTGGACAGCGATTACGGTTATGAGGATTCGGTTTGCGGCCCTAAACTACGCGACTGGTTAAAGTCAGGAAAAAACCGGTATCTGTGCACGTTGGCCTACAATGACAGCGTCGTGATTTACAACGGAAAACAATTGGTTTCTCCTACCGGAGGAACATGGTACCGAACCAGGATGATGCAGCGCTATCTTTCGGGGACATTCCAGTTTCAAACGAAGGACCGGGATTCTTTAATCTGGAATTCCGCCCTGCACAAAAGAGTGGAAATAATTCTCAAAACCAATCCGGAAAACAAGATATTTCATACCACACAAGTTGAACGGAATGGTTTTATCCATAGTATTTTAAGCGGAACGCATCATGAAGGAAAGGGATATACCTATTTTGGCAATCGTGCCTATTCCGGATATATTGCTGATTCACTCATCGTCCCGATCCGCAGGCTAAACATTCCGCCACGAAATCCGGATGACGAAACAGGTTCCGCTTTCATGAAAAGAGTCGCTTCCCTTCCCCTCAAGGATCGTGAAGATGAGATTTACCGGGCACTGGCTTCAGGCAACATCCCCGACTTCCTGAGAAACACAGTCACGCTGAAGGGAGCCTTTGCCGATTCAACAGGAACAGTTCATCAGGTCAGTTATGAAGCGATGCCTGATTACCTGGCGGTCGGAAACGACCATGATTTCTGCCGGATACCGATGAATCCCTATACCGCTCAGAGACTTGCCGATCTCTTCGGGGGTTCATTGATCACTGCTAAACTTAGCAATCACATCTATGAAAAAGCCCTGGTGAAACTTGATCCTTTCAATTACAAGCCGGTCGGAAATGCCAACGAACTGGTGACCAGATTTGAGGAGCACAATGAGCAAATTGAGAAACAATTCGGTGAGTGGGGCGGTTTGGCCGGGCAACTGACCGCCGGGATCAAGAAAGACGTTATTCTCTCGTCAAGGATAGCGGCGCAACCGGGGAAGGTGGTCATCTATGGCTGGCACAAATCCGACAGCCAACCCATTCAGCCCGTCTACAGCGGGCATGTTTTCTGGTATGTGGATTACAGCCACGGGGTCAGGCTGATCAACAACCAGGTCCTGATTGACGGCAAACCCTGCCTGTTTTCTAACATTTTGAAAGATCCGGTATTGTTCCGGATTTTCAGTGATGAAAATAAACCGATAGAAAAAGCCTATCCAACTGACCATTGACAATTCAATATTGTTCACTTCAATTGAATCAACTTGAAAGGATAACCTCAAGGAACACAGCGGAAACACAAAGAACCGATGAGTTCATCTTTCAATGATTTCTCTTCGGTTCTTTGCGTAATCTTCGTGAACTTTGCGGTAAATTCACCTACTTTTTCTGCTCATCTGAAGTCTCAACTTTCACGGTTACGGTCTTCTGTTCTTCATTGGTAGTTTGCTTCTTCCTGATGATTGTGATCTTCTCAAGGCCTTTACCGAGATCCTTCTTCTCATAGGATACAATGTCCGCATTGTCGGGATCGTGGGTATACGGATCATCTGAAGCAACTCTAAAAGTTTTCATGCGAAATGCCGGAGGTGGAGGTGGTGGGGGTGGAGGCATCATATCACCTTCCAAATTTTCAGTCATAATGACATGACCGCCATTCTCCATGCGAATGACCTTTCTTACATTCCTGACTTTACCGGAATCGCTGTTATCGAATAAGACCTCAAACTGTCCTTCACCCGGCAAATTCGATGAATGGTGACCATGAGCCATGGCTCCGCCCCCTTTCAGGATGATAATCTTTGAATTTCCTGACTTATCCAGATTCTTCATGATGGAATCGACTTTGTACTGCATCGCTTTCTCATCCAACATGCTGAAAGTCGTGTCAATACTGATTTCGTTTCCGTTTTGATTCATCATAATTTTCAGATGTTGCTCTTTTTTCTGCGGAGACTTTTCCGCTGCTTTCGCCTTTTCAGCCTGCCCGTAGGAAAAGCCGGCGGTTACCACCATGACGCCTAAAATAAATGCGAGTCTCATATTCATACTTTTTAAATTAATGATTAAGATTTTCAACCATCCAAAAATATCAGTTATCTGCCGATGAATGGGTTAAGATGATCGTAAAAATAGTTAAGGTAAAGTTAAAGTCGGGCAAGACATTCATTTATTGCCTAATTTTGGATAATGAAATTAAACGTTTGACGATTAAAGTCCTGTCATTCAATTATTAAAATCATTTTGTTAGTGGAATATAAGCTCAATAGTCTCCAAAAATTTCAGAAACAATTTAAACGATTAAAAAATTGAACAAGCGCATCTTCATTGGATTGGTTCTCCTCATGGGAATCTCACTTCTCGGAATCATGGCAGTGCAACTCTATTGGTTTAACAATTCGGTTACAGTCCGCAATGAACTGTTCGACCGGTCTGTGAACGATGCCATGAACAAAGCGGTCCGCCGCCTCGAAACCGGCCACGATCTGAAGGTAATTCGAAATTTATCTTCAGGCGACACCATCAATTGGGAGAAGCAAATACCTTTCCCTCCGCCTCCTCCCCCACCTCCTCCGGCAGAATATGAGAAGATGGATGTGATCGTCAAGAGAGACACCATCCACAACACGATCAGAGTAACCAGCTCCAACAAAGGAAACTCAAAAAGAATGAGTTATGTCGTGATGTCAGGTTCTCATGCAGGGAAAAAAGGTAAATCGTTTCAGGTTCTAACAGAGAATCATTATGGCAGCCTGCAAGACTCCGATTTAAAAATACAAATGTCTGTCAATGACAGTGTGATTGGAAAGAAGATCAAACAGCTCAATACTTTGTCCAATCAGATTCTGATTGAATACAATGGATGGGAAGAAGGCAGGCATATTGATGAAAATCAGCTAATAAAACTACTGAACGAAGAACTGCTCGACAGGGCCATCCCGATCGAGTTCAAAATGAACATCAACAAGGAAGAGGATAATCCGGGTAAAGAAAAGAATGATCCCGGAACCGCGAAAATTTACAAAGTCAATATGTTCCCTGATGACATTTTCAGGAAGAATCTGGCACTGGCTGTCTGGTTTCCGGAAAGGGATCAGTTTATTGGCCAGACTACCACCTGGCTTCTTGGACTTTCCGTTATATTCACCCTGATCATTTTTCTCACCTTTTCCTTAAGCATTTATCTGATTGTCAGGCAGAAAAAAATATCAGAAATGAAGTCCGACTTCATCAACAACATGACCCACGAGTTTAAAACCCCCATTGCCACCATCTCCATTGCGGCAGATTCCATTTCCAATGAGAAGGTGATCCATGAGGAGGAAAAAGTTCGGTTTTTTGCGGGGATGATCCGCAAAGAGAACATACGGATGAACGAACAGGTAGAGCGGATTCTGCAGATTGCCCGGTTGGACAGAAAAGAATTTGAATTCAACTTCCAGGCTACTGACGTCCATACGATGATCGAAGAGGCGGTTCATGGCATCTCGCTTCAGGTTGAACAAAGAGGTGGCCGGATTGAAACAAGCCTGAACGCCGTCAACCCGGTGGTGACCACCGATCCTGTCCATTTCACCAATCTCATCTACAACCTTTTGGACAATGCCAATAAATACTCGCCTGAAGCGCCTGTCATCAAAGTTTCGACATCCAACACCTCCAAAGGAATCAACCTCATTGTGGAAGACAACGGCATTGGCATGACCAAGGCGGTACAGGCGCGAATCTTTGATAAATTCTACAGGCTCCCGTCGGGAAATATCCACAATATCAAAGGATTCGGACTGGGATTAAGTTACATCAAGGCAATACTTGAAGCCAATAACGGAACGATCAAAGTCCAGAGCGAACCGGGTAAAGGCAGCCGGTTCGTAGTATTCATCCCATTTCTAATCAGCCGCAAATGAAGACCAACAAATCACTTTTCTTCGTAGAGGATGATCTTAGCTTCGGGGCTGTTCTGAAATCCTACCTTGAGATCTGCAACTATTCCGTTACCTGGCTTCAGGACGGAAAACATGCGGTGAGCGCTTTCAGGGATGGGACTTTTGATTTGTGCCTGCTGGATGTGATGCTTCCCAACGTGGATGGTTTCGCCATCGGAAAGGAAATCAGAACCATTGATCCCAATATTCCGATGATTTACCTGACGGCCAAATCCCTGAAGGAAGACATCCTAACCGGTTACCGACTCGGCGCCGATGATTACATCGTCAAACCATTTGATGCGGATGTGCTCATTTACAAGATTGCCGTTCTATTAAGGAGAGCGGAAGGCGAACACGACAACAGCGAAAATCTTCACTCCATTGGAAAATATGTTTTTGATGCCCGTTTGCGTGAAATCAAACTCGCCGAAACCAAACAACTTCTCAGTCCCAAGGAGTCCGCCTTGCTTCTGCTACTTTGCGAACATAAAAATGAACTGCTTCCACGCGAAGTTGCACTCAAGAGAATATGGGGTGACGATGGCTATTTTACGACCCGCAGCATGGATGTTTTCATCACCCGACTCAGGAAATTTCTGAAAGATGATGCTTCCGTTGAGATCCGGAATATCCATGGAAGCGGCTTTATCATGACCATCAATAACTGAAAACGCGGAATGATCGGCCTTTTGGATGCAGGCAGATTAGCTAATGATTGGTACTGTTGAAATCATTGTACGTGGCGAAGAAGTCCGGCCCCAAATACTCCGGCAATGCAGCCAATCCGTACAACATCGTTGAAAAATCAACTGCCTGAACAAAGGCCGCTCTGAGTGCCGGTTTTTCCAATTCGAACCGCCAGAGGAATTTAACTTCCGTACCCGGAATTCTGTAAACCGCATTTCCTTTACCACTGGCATACAATGAAACCAACTCTTTTCTGACCTCAGGGTATACCGGACTAAAACCTGCCATGATTGGCGGAGATACTACCTTCATCGGATTATTGCCGATGTAATCAGCCGTATACCCCCCGCCGGGAAGTTCCCCTGCTCCGCAGCCCCAGGCCGCTTGTTGTCCGGTGCTGTTGAGCCACCAGGCTCTGTCGGCCTTCATCATGCTGGTGAAAAATTGCATGTATTCTGTGCTGCCCGCGAAATAGTTACAGTAATAATAGCAGAACTGCACGTGAAAAGAAGGCTGCGCGGCAGTATTTCCGGAACTTAAGGTTGGATTTCCTGTGGGATAATCGAACTTTGGCAGATTCAGGGTTGTTTTGAAATGGTCGTTCCAATAGGACTGAGCCCTGACATATCCCGGAAAAGCGGGATTGGAATTTTTGGCCATCCAGGCCAGAACCAGATATTCATTAAAAGGAGTGGTCAAGGCTGAGCCTGCCCCGTCGTCGTCCAGAATCATGTACATCCTTCCGCCTGAAGGAGGAATCGCAGCGGTAAAATCCATCGAATTCAGGAGCAAATTCGCTTTGGAAACTATTTCCGGATTGCTGCTGAAATAATTCCGGCAGAATAAAAATCCTGCTGCCAGAATTGCATTGTCGATGGTACTGTGCTCCGTCACCCAAACCCACGAACCATCCACCGGATTCAGATACCTGTGAAACAACCCATTAGCATTGGTTGCCCCCGATGTGTTTTTCAACCTGATCCATTCGTTGATTGTTTGCAAAGCCTTTTTTTCGGCGTTGCCATCCCAGTTAACCCCATCGCCGGTTTTCCGGTACATGGCATCCGCAATACACAAGGCATAGAGCCCCACTCCATTGGCAGCCAGGGATACAGGCTTGGCATCCCCATTCAGGGCGAGGGCATCCAGATAAATGCCCCCCGGTAATCGCATGGCATCCATAACCCGATAACTATTTTGAAACAAGGTGGTCAGGGTTGGATCAGCCGGCTGAGCCTTTTCAGCCTTGCAAGACACAAAACACATCAGCGCCAGCCATACAATGACTGGTACAGGATGGACACCTGGACTTTGACGAAGTCTCATTGATTCAATTTTAAACCTTTACCTAAAAATTGACAACCAAGCCACACCTCCATTTTGTGTGGCATTCATCAGTCATTCAGCCATATGCGAAATTATCAATTTTATCTGTCCAGCGATAGCGCCACTTCATCCAGATTCCAGCCTTTGACCAGAATCTGCCTGGTCTTTCCCTTCATCATGGCAGAGGATGCACTGACCGTGGCGGTTATTGTCTCGCCCGGTGCCAGTGAAAAATAGTTGGCCGACCAGAAAGCAGGCAAGACTTCCTCATTGTCGTTCATGAGTCTCGGATTCACAAAAAACGCGAGCTGTTTCGAATTGTTGGTGAATTTCACGGTCCACTTTGTCTCCGATTTTACCGTTTCTTTTTTCAACAATGTTGTTTCCACCTTTGTGCGGGGCATCAGACTCATGGTAGTATAATTATTGTCACCGGACAGCCAGTACACATTGTGCGAAATCATTTTCCCGCTCGCATCTTTCAGGTTCAACACCACAAAGTTCACCCCCTTGTTGTCTTCGAGGACTGCAGAAAGCGAGAAAAGTTCCCTGACATCAGAAACTCCCAAATTTACACTTGCCGTTTGGTGAAACAACAGTTTCGAATCGAGGCTGAATACATCCGCCTGCACCGACAGGTTGGGAATCGCCCTATAGGTTCTGTTGATAACAGTTACTTGATTGTCCAGCGAATTCAGCTGAACATGTACCGGTTCGCAGCTGTTCTGCATAAAATAGTACCCTGAATTCGGTTCGAGGTACCAGTCATAAACCTGCCACATCACGCTGGGGAATGCAGCATTGAGTTTCCACAGCATGATGCCTCCGATGTCATTCAACCTGTGTCCGGCTGCTTCGAAAGTACCCTGATAACCAGTCGCATTCATCAATTGCATCTTATCGGAAAACTCCTCCATGGAGGCCGGCGGACCATATCTTTTCACCATGGTCTCATTATATTTGTCATACCTGCCGTTACCGGTGGCCGCGTCGTGGTAACCCCATGAATTATTGAGGGGGAAGGGTAATTTGGTATCCCATACCAGATTGGGAATTATTTTTACCAATGAATTGTAGGGTGGCTGTGAAGGCAATCCCGTTTCATCCTTGAAAACCCAGTCTTTGGCATTGTCGGCCAGGCGGTAATATTCTTTGGAGTCCTGCCAGGTATATGGACCACTGCTGTACACGCCTGAAGCCAGTTGATCCGGCCAGGAGGCCTCCAGTCCCGGAGGTAATTTCGCGAAACCGGATGAGCAGGGAATGAATGGCCTCGTGCCATCCAGTTGGATCACACTTTCCCTCATCTTTTGATAGGCATCCTTCCGGATATGACCTTCGTTCCCTCCGGTCCAAACCAATAAACTGGCATGATTCCGGATTCTGTAGATAGTGCTGATTACATTTTTTACAAAAATATCCGGTTCAAGGGGCCATTCGGTAGATCCCTTGAATTCGCCATGGGTATCGCCGGTGACCCAGAAATCCGACCACACCAGCAATCCATAACGGTCGGCCGCATCGAAGAACATATCTGGAGGAGTAACACCACCGCCCCAAATTCTCACCAGATTGATATTTGAATTGCGGCACAGGTGCAATTCCGCTTCATACCTGGCAGAATCCCTGTTGAGCATCATATCAGGAACCCACGCACCACCGGTCAGTTGAATGCGTTTCCCGTTGACATAGAATTCGCGGCGCAAATATTTATTGGGTATTTCTTCGGCTTTTGAACTGACAGTCCTGATACCGAAAACAAAGGAAGTATCATCAGAAAGCACACCCTCCGATTCATAACGGAGATGCAACCGGTACAGATTAGGCGCGCCGTTGCCGTTGGGCCACCAAAGGTGAGGCTGTTTGACCAGCAACTGAACAGTGTTCGCAGCATTCAATGCCAATTGTGCCTGTGATCCGGCTGAAATTTCCACCTCTTTTGAAAAAAGAACCGGAGTACCGGCAAAGTTTTCAGGAATGATACTGACCTTCAAAATTCCCTTTGAATTTTTCTGCCCGGTATTTGAAAGGGCGAGGTTCAGCGAGATTTTAGCGGAAGAAGTATCAGGCAAATTCGGCAGATCCGTAATAACCTGCGGATGGACGATCGTTACATCGCCGGAAGTTCGCAAAAAGACGGGTTGCCATATCCCGATGTTCCGGTCACGTACAGGTGGTACCCAGTCCCATCCAACCGCGCAGAGCATGGTAACGTTTTTGCCGATATCACCGGTAGGTCCACCATTTTCAAAAAAATCATCCAGCGCTTTCAACTGTTCCTGAGCCGGCAATCCAGGAAAATCCAGCGGATAAATCCTGACCGCAAGAAAATTATCCTCGCCGGATTTGATCTTTTTGCTTACGTCGAAGCTGTATTCCGCAAACATACCTGCCATTTGGGTAGAATCGGCAATGGCCTTTCCATTCAGCCAGACAGCCGCCCGATAATTGATTCCCTTGAATATCAGTTGAAAATGCCGCCCTTGATCTGCTGCCGGCACCTTGAATGAGGTGCGGTACCAGTAGGGCTTTTTCCACGGATTTCCAA
Source organism: Prolixibacteraceae bacterium (assembly GCA_037129695.1). Lineage (GTDB taxonomy): Bacteria > Bacteroidota > Bacteroidia > Bacteroidales > Prolixibacteraceae > CAINVV01. The sequence continues at coordinate 16,666 of JBAXUL010000026.1, read as the reverse complement.
TATTGGGAAGATGGCTGTACTGTTCCAGATTGTATTTTTTGTTGAACTCGTCTGATGCGTCTGGAATCAGCATGTTGTTCATCCCCGAATAGGGATCAGGATAAATACGGTTCGCCACCAAACCTGAAAGCACCGTTGAAGGCACCGTTACCGGAAACCAGTAAACATTGGAATGGTATCCTGCTGTCGAAATCTGTTCCCCGTCCGCCTGAATCAGCACAGAGGACTGAAGTTCGAACTTGGTCAGCTTTACCTGTTTGATGGTTTGATTCTGGGCAGAAACGCCTGAAGAATAAATAATAAGCAGCGCAATTAGGAGGGAAAAGAATTTCATGGCATCGATTTTAGAGGAACATTGGAGTAAAAATAATCAAAACAAAGTCAGGTCGGCAATTTGTCCATTTAAATGTTCTGATTTTGTATCTTGCATAAGATTACAGCATTCAAAAACCAATTGATTAATTTAATCCTATGAGAATCAAAATTACTTTCGCCATTATTTTGGCCGGCTTATTCGTTCAGGTGAATTCAATGGCACAGAAACAGGTTTACAAGATATCTTTGGCCGAATGGTCGCTGCACCGTGCGCTGCAAAAAGGAACCATCAGCAACATGGATTTCCCGGGAATAGCCAAAAACAGCTATGGACTTGATGCGGTGGAGTATGTTTCCACTTTCTTTAAAGACAAGGCAGAGGACATGGAATATCTGACCAAACTGAAAGATGAATGCACCAAACAGGGCGTCAAAAGTTTATTGATCATGATCGATGAAGAAGGAAATCTGGCTGATACCTCTTTGACGGAGAGAACCAAGGCCATCGAAAATCACTACAAATGGGTGAAAGCAGCCAAATTCCTGGGTTGTCATTCCATCAGGGTCAACGCACGCGGGCAAGGGACGATGGAGCAGGTGCAACTTGCTGCAATTGACGGTCTGGGTAAATTATCGGATTATGCCTCGAAATTCGGTATCAACATCATCGTTGAAAATCATGGCGGATACTCATCGAATGGACAATGGCTTTCCGGCATCATGAAAACAATCAATAAACCCAATTGCGGTACCTTACCGGATTTAGGCAATTTTTATGAATACGATCGGTACCAGGGAGTGGCAGATATGATGCCATTTGCCAAAGGGGTAAGTGGAAAAACCCACGACTTCGACAAAAACGGAAATGATACAGGGATCGATTACGTCAGAATGATGAAGATCATTTCCGATTCAAAATATACCGGATATATTGACGCCGAGTACGAGGGAAACCAATTAAGTGAAGATGAAGGAATTAAAGCCTCTGTTGCTTTGCTTAAAAAAGTAATCGCACCTTACAACAAATAAGCCGCAAACAATCATCCGGGTTATTGTCGCAGGATATTAACTCTCTCTTTTCCCGTGCAGCAGCAGGTTGACCGCGTCGTGCAATGAGCCGGCCTTGGTTACCGAACCGGAATTGACAAAGAAAATTTCATCCGCGCTCTCGATGGTATTCAACCGGTGGGCAATGATAATCTTGGTCGTGCATTCGGGCAGTTTCTTCAGGATTTCCTCAAGCAATTGTTCGGTTACGGTATCAATATTGGCGGTTGCTTCATCGAGAATCAGCAGTTTGGGCTTGCGTAACACCGCACGAATAAAGGCAATCAGCTGCTTTTGTCCCAGACTGATACCGTCTCCGGAAGAGTTGATTTCGGCTGTTAGTCCACCGTCGAACCGCTCAAGCAAACCATCCAGTCCCGCTTCCGTCATGACCTTTGCTAATTCTTCATTGGAGAAATTCTGGTACGCGGTGTTCCCGTAAAGGATATTGTCGCGGATCGTACCACTGAACAGGAAGGGTTCCTGCAGGATGAATCCGATGGACGAAGTACGCGTATCATCGTCCAGAGTCCGGATATCCCTGCCTTCAAACAGAATTTGTCCTTTGGTCGGATCATACAGGCGTGCCATCAGCGAGGCGGTAGTGGTCTTCCCTCCGCCTGTGGGGCCAACAAAAGCGTACGTTTTGCAATGCTCCAGATCGAAACTTACCTCTGTCAAAATCTCGTGACCTGTTTCGTAGGAAAACGAGACATCACGGAATGACAACATGGAGGTGGTTTCTTCCTTTGCGGTTAATTCCGTAACCTTCAGGTTATTTTCCAGCACAAGAATCTGTGAAATCCGGTCCCAGCCCGCCAGTGCCACCTGGAAATTAGCCCAAAGTGCGGCAATCTGCCTGAGCGGATTGTAAAATTGAGCAATATAGGCCAAAAAACTGATCAGCAATCCTACCGAGAACTCACCGATTGATATCAGGTAGATTCCAAAAGCCAAAACTACCATCTGTCCGATACTGGAGGAAAATCCGTACACAGGGGTGAAAACATTGTTCGCGATTCCCGCCTTTACCGCGTTTTCGTAATTTTCATTGTTTACTTCATCAAACCGTTTCCGGAAATAATCCCTTCGGTTGAAGGCAACAATGACCTTGAAATTGTTCAGACTTTCCTGGATCTCGGCACTCAGGCTGCCCGTACTTTTCATGTTGACAGAATTCCGCTTCTTGACCCAGGGAGAGACAGTGCGGGTAAAAATCAACAATACCAAAGCAGGAGCCAATGCCGCCAGACCTAGTTTCAGGTTAATGGAAAGCAGAAAGATACCTGCCCCCAACATGCTGAAGATGCTGCTGATAAACTGTACCAGCGACTGCGAAAAGAACTGGTTGATCTTATCCGTGTCGTTATTGACCCTGGAGATCAAATCTCCCGCTTTATTCTGGTTAAAGAAATCGATCGGTAAGTCCTGCAGTTTATTGAAAACAGAATTCCGCAAATTATAAAGCATCCGTTGTCCGACGCGACCCATCAACTGGGTCTGAGTATAACCGCTTACCATGGCCAAAAGGAAAACACAAAATAAAATAATCGAATACTTGATGACTCCCTCATATTGTTTGGTTACCACAAATTGGTCGACAGCATGTCCCATCAGGTAAGGACCAACAAGGTTTAATCCTACATTGATGAAGATAAAAATCATTGCGATGTAGAGATTTTTACGCTCTTCTCCCATGAGCGTCAGCAACTGTCTGAAGATGGTGGCCGTGCTTACCTTTTCACTGGCATGCTGCCCTTTTTTCAGGTTGAGATTATATTTCATAGGTAGTGTTGCTGCTTTCGTAATTACTGGTACTCCGTTGAGAGTTGAAAATCTGAACATATTCCGGAGAACTGTCCATCAATTCTTCGTGAGTTCCTCTGGCCAGAATCTCCCCTTCTTCCAACAGAATGATCTGTCCGTAATTGATGACGGATGCAATTTTTTGAGTGACAGACAGCAGGGTAATTCCGGGATAATTCTTTGCGACATTGGACAGGATTTTCTCTTCCGTCTGGCTGTCCACACGGGCGGTAAAATCGTCGAGCAGCAAAATCTTTGGGTCAAGGGCCAGTGCTCTGGCCAGCATGATCCGTTGTTTCTGTCCGCCTGAGAGGCTTGTTCCGCGTTCACTGACCACCGTTTCCAATCCTTGTGGCAATGCATCCAGAAATTCATTTAGTTCGGCTGTTTCAATGGCCTTGGCAAACGATTCATCGGTAACCTTTTCATTGAAAGCAATGTTTTCCCTGACACTCATGTTGAAAATGATGCTGTCCTGAAAAACAAATCCTATCTGGTGCTGAAAAGTCTCCTTGTTGTAATCATTGATGCCGACTCCGTCAAACAGGATGGAACCTCCGGATGGCTGAATCAATCCGGTGAGCAAATAGAGCAACTGGGTTTTTCCCGCAGCTGTGGGCCCAATTACAGCAGTCCTGGTACCGGGCATTAACTCCATGGAAACATTTTTCAAAACCGGTTTGTCTCCGTAAAAGACTGAAATATCATGCATTTCGATTTTCCCGTTCAAAGGAGAGGTAACCGTGCCGGTATCTCGGGTTTCTTCCGCATTCAGAACGGCATGGATCCGGCCATAGGAAACCGATGCCTGAACGACGAAATTACTGATGAATCCGATGATAATTATCGGGAAAATAAGAATGACCAGGTAGGAACTGAATGCTGCAAAATCTCCAAGCGACATGCTTCCGTTGATGACATAATGACCACCCAGGGCAAGAATCGTCAGGGAAGCCATGTTGCTGACGAAAACGACAATCGGTATCAGGGTCGCAAAAAGTTTGAGGATAGACATCCCCAGATTCCTGGCCTGCGTGTTGGCATCCAGAAACTTGTTGTATTCGAGCATCTGAGAGTTCACCACCCGAACCAATGAGGCACCCAGGATGCTCTCGTTGATGACTTTATTGAGCCAGTCAACCACCTCCCGACTTTTCTTGAACAATACCCTCACTTGACGGAATACCATGAAAAAAGCCCCGCTGATGATCGGAATAATGGCGAGAACCGATAATGCCAGCCTCCAGTTGATCGATATCAGCAGGAAACTCGCTCCGACGATAATGAACAGCGAAGAAGCCAATGAAACAATCGCCATCGATACGAACAACTTGACAGAATCGATGTCAGATGTAAGATTGGTGAGCAATTTGGATGGATTGGCATCCTGGATAAATAAGTAGCTCTGGCGTGATATCTTATCGGCCAGACGGGTCCGCAGATCGCGGGCAACCCTTTCAGAGGCATACGTCTGCAAAATTCCCTGCAAAAAGGTAAACAGGAGAATGACAAAAGCTGCCGCAAGGAATTCAATAATAATGCGATCGTACAAAAAAATGCCCTTCGAAAAATCATCAATGCTGCGCGAAATAAGTTTAGGGATGACCAGATTCGCAGCATTACTGAGAAGAGCAAAGCTTATCAAACTGAAAATCATCAGCTTGTATGGCTTCAGAACCGCGAATATATTTGGTTTGTCAGGCTTAAGGCCTGGTTTTTGTTCCATGTGTCTGTGTGCTAATGCAATTTATTCTGTTTACGAAAAAGAACGGCAAAGTTACAAACAACCTTTCACCAAATAAATGAAAATGGCAATTGATGAGTAATACAAACCGTAAGGGTTTCGGTTATCAACCCATCCTGACACCATAAATTACTGAATTCTTTTGCCGGAAATCGGCGGAATGCCATGCTCAAACTTCTGTAAAGCGCGTTGTTACCTCGATCCTGTTGTTGTCGGGATCAAGGGTTTCGAACTCATAACATCCGTCACCCGTTCGTCTGGGGCTGCTAAGAATTTTGTACCCGTCAGCCTCCAATTCCCTGGCCTTTTCATCTACCTCTTTTACCGTTTCAACTCCAAAAGCCAAATGCGTGATTCCTTTGTACTGATTGGTTTCGGAATTGTTCAAATTGTCTGTAATCCCTGGACTTGTCATGATTTCCAGTCTGGCACCGGATTGAAAAGTCAGGAAATAACTTTGAAATTGCTTTTTTTCGTTGGTGTATTTTTCGTTGGATATTCCACCAAAATATTTCGAATACCAGGCTCGTGATTCTTCAATCCGGTCGGTCCAGATAGCAACATGATCTAAGGTCATGGAAATAATTTTGAATTAGAACTGTCGATTTATTTTCTTTTGAATAACAACAGAAAGTTTCTGTGTACATTTACTAGGTAAAATTAACTAAAATTCTCCTCCCGAATCAAATACAATAAAAATGAAAAAGATCCTTTTAACCGCACTAGCCTGTATTTTTGCATTGTCCCCGTTCGCACAACAACACCTCATAGAATGGCCGGTTCTGAAACATTATGATTGCGAGCATCTGCTCAATATAGCCCTCCCGTTAGGCGGAATAGGTACCGGCACTGTCTCTCTCGGAGGCAGGGGTGAGTTGCGTGACTGGGAAATCATGAACAAACCTGCCATAGGCTACAGTACGGTCACCAAAGGGAACAATGCCCCATTCTTTTCAATCTGGGTCCAGCCGGAAGGAGAAAAAGCGGTTACAAGAGCTTTGATAGGACCTGTCCATCCTACGGAATACCTCCATGAAGAAGGACGCCCGGTCAACCAGCATGGTTTCCCCAGGTTTGCCAATGCCAGTTTCGATGCGGCCTATCCGGTGGGCATGGTCAACCTGTCGGATGAGACGATGCCCGTTAAGGTAAGAATCATCGGATTTAACCCTTTCGTACCCGGAGACGCGGATGCGAGTGGGTTGCCGGTAGCAGTGCTGACCTATGAAGTGACCAATACGACCGATACCCCTTTGTCAGTATCCGTATGCGGAACGATGCGCAATTTTGTGGGTCAGGACGGAAGCAGGACGAAGCGTGACTGGAAAGGCGACTACCTTCCGTACGGAGCAAAAAACAACAGGAATGTCATCAGGACCAGCAATAGATTAAGCGGAATTTTCATGTACTCCGACAGCATCCTTCCAACAGATCCGGCCTACGGCTCAATCGCACTCTCAACCCCTGAAATATCCGGAGTCAGTTTTCGACGATCGTCCGAACCCAACCACTGGGAACGCGCGACACTGGATTTCTGGGACGATTTCAGCGCCGACGGTGAACTGACTGACAAAACAACATTGAGCGATCACAATCCGATGGCTTCCCTCGCAGTAAAAAAATCAGTAGCACCCAATAGCACGCGGATTTTCAGATTCTATATCACCTGGGATTTCCCGAACAGGTATGGCTGGTCGAAGATCCCTGTCGGCAACTATTACAGTACTATTTATACCGATGCCTGGGATGCAGCAGAAAAAATTGTGCCTGCAATCCCTGCACTCGAACAAAAGACAAAATTATTTCTGGACGCTTTTCTTTCATCCTCTTTGCCGGACGAGGCAAAAGAAGCTGCATTGTTTAACCTCAGTACCCTGAGGTCGCAGACGGTATTCAGGATCAAAAGCGGGCACATGATGGGATGGGAAGGCGTCATGGATGAATTCGGTTCCTGTCAGGGTTCCTGTACCCATGTCTGGAATTACGAGGTGGCCACTCCATTTCTGTTTGGCCAGCTGGCCCGGACGATGCGCGATGTAGAATTCAATTATGCACTGGATTCTACAGGTCTGATGAGTTTCCGTGCTTCATTGCCCCTGTCGGAGGCACAGTCCTGGAAAGTAGCCGCAGCTGATGGACAAATGGGCTGCATTATGAAGGCCTATCGGGAATGGCAGTTATCGGGCGACAACGAATTTCTGAAAACCAACTGGAAAAGCATCAAAAAAACACTGGCCTTCGCCTGGATTCCGGGAGGCTGGGATGGTGATCAGGATGGCGTGATGGAGGGTTGCCAGCACAATACCATGGATGTAGAATATTACGGTCCCAACCCGCAGATGGAGTTCTGGTATTTGGGAGCCTTACGTGCGGGTCAGGAAATGGCGAAATGGATGAACGACAAAGAATTCGAAAAAAAATGCGCCACACTTTTCCTTCGTGGCAGCCAATGGACGGACCAAAATCTTTTTAACGGGGAATATTACATCCAGAAAATCATGCCTCCCTCTTCACCGAACGAAGTTGCCAAAGGATTGAAAGCCGGAATGGGGTCAGCGGATCCTGCCAATCCTGATTTCCAGCTGGGAGAAGGTTGTCTCGTCGATCAACTGGTTGGCCAATACATGGCGCATATCTGCGGATTAGGCTATCTTGCCAGTGAACAAAACATCAAAACAACGCTCCGCACCATCATGAAGTACAACTTTGTGCAGGATTTTTCCCCCATATTCAACAATATGCGCTCTTACGTGATGGGCAATGAAAGTGGACTGATCATGGCAAGCTGGCCAAAAGGCAGGCTGAAAGTTCCATTCCCCTACTTTTCAGAAGCCATGACCGGATTTGAATATACTGCAGCCATTGGGATGATTTATGAAAATCAGACCGAAAACGGATTGAAATGCATCAAAAGTATCCGCGAGCGGTTCGACGGACTGAAGCGAAATCCGTTCGACGAACCCGAATGCGGCCATCATTACGCGAGAGCCATGGCAAGCTGGGCCTCGGTCATCGCCTTATCAGGATTTCAGTATTCGGCAGTAACCCAGCGCATGACCTTCACCTCCAATCCGGGAACCTGGTTCTGGAGCAACGGATCCGCCTGGGGTACATGCAAAACAGAGGGAAACCATGCTCAGTTAAAGGTGATGTCCGGAAAAATTTCAATGAAGGAATTTTGTCTTGAGGGCATTGGAACCAGAAAACTCAATATTGAACTTTCCGGTGAATCCGATCGTATACAAATCGAGGTACAACAGAAAAAATAAAATGGATATAGCACAAATAAAAAGGAACAACCAGCAATGGATCACCGGGAAACTCAGGTCCAACAGAGATTTCTTTAAAAATCTGGCCCTGGGTCAGAGCCCTGAGATTCTTTACATTGGCTGCTCCGACAGCCGTGTAACCGCCGAGGAATTAATGGGTGCACAGCCCGGTGAAGTGTTCATTCTCAGGAATATTGCCAACATGGTTCCCAACACGGATCTGAGCGCCATGTCTGTCATTACCTACGCGGTCACCTGCCTCAAGGTAAAGCACATCGTCGTATGCGGTCATTATGCCTGCGGAGGGGTGAAGGCTGCCATGCAATCCGAGGACATGGGAATTCTCAATCCCTGGCTGAGGAATATCCGCGATGTTTACAGGATTCATAAAACAGAACTCAACGGAATTGAGAATGAAGAGCTCAGGTACGACAGACTGGTGGAACTGAACGTGCAGGAACAGTGCATTAACGTGATCAAAACCTCCGATGTGCAGAAGGCCATCAAAGAGCGGAACCTGACCGTTCACGGCTGGGTTTTTGATATCAGGACGGGAATACTGAAGGATCTGGAAATTGATTTCGACCACATTCTGGAAGATATCCGGGAAATTTACCGGATTATCTAATAGTCAGATCAAAGAAATTGGGTTGAACCCTTATTGGATAAATGTCAGCGCAATCTTTATACCCAAAAGAACAAGAAACCCGCCAAGGACCCAGTTAATCCCCTTTTCATATTTCAGGAATGCCTTCTGAACCCTCTGCTGGGTAAAGAATATGGAAACAATGGTGAACCAGATCAGCGCGGTAAGCACTATAATCAGCGAAATGGTCAGTACGACATAAAGCGGAGTGGAATTACCAATCACGAGAGTAAACAGGCTCAGGAAAAACAGGGTGGCCTTAGGGTTCAGTACATTGGTCAGAAAACCCATCCTGAAAGCCTGAAACCAGGTCAGATCAGCACCGGATTGTACATTCATCATATCCAGCCTGGAGCCTTTGGACAGGATGGAGCCAATTCCCATGTAGATCAGATAGCCTGCACCAAGCAGCTTGATGATCGAAAACAGGAGAATGGATTTCGAAATGATGTAACCGATTCCGGCCGCACAATAAAACAGGTGAACCAGCAAACCCAGACTGATCCCGATGGCAGTAAAGATTCCCGCCCGGCGGGAATAGCAAAGCGAATTCCGGACCGTCATTACAAAATCGGGACCGGGACTAACCGCTGCCAGGAGGTTTAAAAGTGCAACTGTTCCAATAAGCGGAAGATATCCCATCTTTTTCTGATTGTTTTTAAAGCGTGCAATTTCAGCAATTTTTTGGTTTAAAAAAAAATTACACAGAGGAACACCAGGATAAGCACAGAGTTACACAGAGGCAAGAATAATTTTTTTCTCTGTGTAACTCTGTGACACTCTGTTTAACAATTTATAACGAGCCAAACAAAAGAAATTTCAATTTGAGATGATGAAGTGGGGATAAAGGACGCTATCAAAATTTTCAGTAATTTAGACTGAAATTTAATTCCTGAAATAACCATGGACAAAATGAAAAAATTGATTCTGCTTGTTGCAATTGTAACCATTTTCGCAAGTATCACATCTTGCTACCGCGTTCAGCCTGATCCCGGACAAGAAAGTGTTTTAGTGTATAAGCCGATGATTTTCGGACATGGCGGCGTCGATGAAATTCCAATTTCCACAGGTGCAACCTGGTGTGTATTTACTACAGAATACAAGTCCTTCCCTATCACACCTGTCACCATTACCGAAGACTTTACCAACATGATCCCTTCGGATAACACCCCTGTCTCTTTCAGTGTCTATCTGAAATGCCAGATACGGAAGGGAGAAACACCTTCCTTGTACAAGAATTTCGGAGCAGAGTGGTATGCCCATAACTTGCAGGCAAGTTTCAGAACCATGGTCAGGGATAAGGCAAGTGCCTTCAAAATGTTTGATCTGGCCAGCAAAAGGGAAATTTCTTCCCAACTTGAGAAAGATATTTTCAGGGACATTTCCGAGTATACCAAAAAAATCAACCTTCCTGTCGACATCATGCAGGTTTCGATTGGGGCAGTAACTCCCCCGGAACAGGTATTGACGGAAACCAAAAATACGGCTGCCCAGAACCAGAGTATTTTGACGCAAAAAGCCAGGGCGGATGCTGAACTCTCCAGGAAACAAGCAGAGATCAACAAGGCGATTGCCGATATGGCTTACCAGAACCAAATGAAAATGACCATTTCGGAGTATTTGCACCTTCGCCAGCTGGAAATTGAAAAAGAGAAGGTTGAACTGATCAAAGACAACAAAAACGTAACCATCATTTTTGGCAGTAACTCTGTGCCGATCACTTATCCGGTTAAATAATCCCCGATTTAAAGTAATTTTCCTTTCTGTTCGTCTGCATAATTATATGGACGAAATAATTGCATTACCGATGGCACAGCGACAGCAAAGTATCCAGAATGCTGTGCAGAACTATGGGAAGCGTTTGTTCAGTTTTATACGCAGCCGTGTAAAAAGTAACGAAGACGCTGAGGATATTCTGCAGGACGTTTGGTACCAGCTAAGTTCCATCATCGATACTGAACCAATCCTGCAACTGAGTTCCTGGCTATACCGCGTAAGCAGAAACCGCATCGTGGATAAAAAAAGAAAACAGATGCCACAATCGCTGGAAGATCTTGCTTACGAGGATGAAGAGGGAGAAATGGTACTTCCGGAAGCGCTGCTTCTGGATCGCAACGACCCTGACAAGGAGCTTGAACGGGCTTACCTGAAGGAATTTTTCTATTCCGCTCTCAGCGAATTGCCCGAAAAACAGCGTGAAGTGTTCGTATTGAATGAGATGGAAGATTTAACCCTCCAGGAAATTGCTGACAGAACCGGTGAAAGCATTAAAACGATCATATCCAGAAAGCGTTACGCAGTTGCGCAGCTGCGGGAAAGGCTTCAGGAAATTTACAACGAGTATTAAAAAACTAAAATCTTACAATCATGATGTTTAACGGACAAGAAAGGGGAAAAGGGTTCTGGATCAAAAGAGCAATTTTCATCCCAATCGCAATAGCAGCAGGAGTATTTATTTTCGGAAGTGTAGTGATGCTTTTGTGGAATGCCATCATCCCGGCAGTGTTTGGCCTGAAAGTAATCACTTTCTGGGAAGCCCTCGGAATTTTGATCCTGTCTAAAATTCTCTTCGGCGGATTCGGCGGAGGACACGGCCACCGCAGGTGCCACAACCATGCCCACTCTCATGGTGGCAGATTCATGCACCTAAGCCCAGAAGAAAGGGAAAAGATGAAAGCCGAATGGAGGGGCAGATGCGAACCTCAGGTGAAACAGGAATAAGATAAATTTCTGATTGGAAATAACCTTCAACTGATTCTGGTTCAAGTATATTAAAGGCGGTCTCCCCATTTTTTGGAAAGACCGCCTTTTTTTTGCCTCACAATTCCCTTCTCAGGGATGGCCTCAGGAAGCCAAAATGCAATGAGAATATATCTTAACCCTTTTCCCCATGCTGGAATAGGTGAAAATTAATTATCTATCGTCTGAAAAAATATCAATTGAAGATCCTCAATTGACAGTTTCCCATCAGCCAATTTCCTTCTGAAATGCAACAACATCGAGCACTTTATTGAATTTCTCACCCACATTTTTGAAATGAGCGCATTTGGAGTATCCTGATTTTTCGAAAAGGGAGATGCTCCCCTCGTTGTCACCAGAAATGATTCCAATCAGGTTCTTCAGTCCCCGATCAGCCGCAATTTTCTCCAGGTAGGTCATCGCCACCTTCCCGATGCCTTTCCCGCAATACTCTGCCTTCAGATAAATGGTCACCTCGGCAGTTCTGTCGTATGCCTGCCGATTCTTGTAATAGGTCAGGAAACAATATCCGGCAGGTTGATGGTCGCAATGGATCATGAACGATTGATATACCGGATGATTGACAAAGATAAATTCCTTCAGCTGTTCTATTCTGATCGGTTCCGTATGGAATGTCGCCGTGGAGTGCTCAATATACCAATCATATATTTCTTTGATGGCCGGGAAATCTTGTTCTTCAATTTCTTTAAATTCTAAATCCATAACCCCTGATTTTCTGTTGTCCTATTCTGGCATAAAATTAAGATTCTGTATTTGACTTTGCCAAAAAACAGGTAAGAATCCGGAGAAAAGTTTCCTACTTTTGATAGAGCTTGTTCATTGCGTGCAGAAATCCCATCAACAGGCCTCATTGTCAACAGTTAATTATCAGTTTCATGTATCAGAAAGACTATATTTTAAGGATGGTGGAAATGATTGGTGACCTGATTGCAGCCTTTCTCGGCTTGCTCAAAAAAGGGGATCTTGATCAGGCTGAGAAACTCATTGAAAGAGGATACATCGAGCTTTTACGAAACGATGCCTCCTTTTTTCTGCTCATTCCCAAAGATGAACTCACGGATAAACTGATCGGGGAACATCATTACGAGCATTTTCATCTTGAAATCCTTGCTGAATTGTTTTTTGCGGAAGCCAAACTGGCGGAATCGCAAAACCACCCCGGACACAGCCTTGCATGTTACGAAAAATCGCAGATACTGACTGAATTCCTCGAATTAGAGGACAAAACCTGGTCGGCCAGACGCGAAGAACGCAAGTGTTATCTGCTGGAGAAAATATCGGAATTGAGGCTTAGCAACATCTAAAATCAATACTCACCTCATCATCCTATGAAGAAAAAGATTATTCTAGCCATAGTTATTTTCCTGCTGATGGGATGGTTGATCTATAGAAATTTCAGCAACAATTCATCTTCGACCCCTGGATACCCGGTTGAAAATGCTTCCGATTCCTCCTTCTTTTCACTCAAAAAAGGAGATATTCTGATACGTCCCAACTGGAGCTGGCTTCCCGGGAGTTTTCCGGTGGAGGGAGGAAGAAAATTCGGACATGTTGCGGTAGTAACTGAGAATGGATCAGGGAAAACCATCGACGAAGCACTGGCACAAGCGAGTGTGGTTGAGGCGCTGTTTTATGATCAGGCTACACGGAAATTTCTGTTCCGAAAAGACGATCAGATCAGGGAAGGCAAAGCCGCCATCGCTTTTGGAAATCGATTCAAAGGTATAAGATACCGTCTTCGCACACCGCTTTCAGATGATGAGGCTGATGCCATTATCAGGTTTCTGAGAAATCAGCTTGAAAGCGGCTATAACATCCTTGCACTCAAAAAACAGGTTCCTTCAGTTTCCGAAAGATTAGATATTTTACGAAATCTCCGGCAGGACGGTTGGCATTGTGCCACCCTGACATGGGAAGCTTTTCATCTTGCAAAAGGGCTTGACATAGATTCCAACCAGGGTTGGCTGATTTATCCTTCCGATATTATCTCCAGCAAAATTTTCGATTCACCGGGAGGAAGGGTCCGATTCTGAAATAAATTTCCGAAACTTTTCAAACGTTCCCGGAAACTCCTTTTCAATGATCCTGTCGTGCATTTTACTGAAAAAGAAAATGGTCATCAGTCCACCGATAGTCGCAAAAAACATATCCCACTGGGAATCCCAGATATCACCCTGAGCGCCCAGAAAAACATCGGGTGTTTGTCCTGCCAGCTTGCAGGCAATGAACTCTGCCAACTCGTAGGTTACTGTTGTTGACAGGCAAATACAAAATGCAATGAAAGAGACCCACTTGTATCCTCTGAGAATATGCTTCCGGATAAATATTTCACGCGCAACCAAAACCGGAATAACACCCTGAATAAAATGGCCTACTTTATCGAAGTTGTTACGGCTTTGTCCGAAATATTCACGGATCCAATCAAAGAGAGGTTCCCGGGTAAACGAAAAATGCGCGCCTATCAGCATGACGAAACAGGAAATCAGGATAGCCCAATAAGTGAACATGCTCAGCCTGAATATCCTGTAGGTAAAAATCAAAACGAAGAAGGCCAAAATGACCGGTGATGCTTCGCCTATCCAGGTCAGATAATCAAACGGCCGGATTCCGGAGCCAACCAGAAACACAAAATACAGGCCTATGAGATAGTAATACTTCTTCATTTTTGATCAAATTACCGGCAACCGATCTTCCCGGTTTGAAGTTTCCTTTGTCACGCAGGCATCGGAATCATTGAAAAAATTTATCCTTTCTGCAAAAATCCTACATCAGGAGAAAGAATCCGTCCAGAAAATAGAAAATACCAATGGCACCCAAAACCAAACTAATTATCCAAACAAATTTCTTTTTAGATAAAGTTGCGATGGATGAAAGCAAAATCGATATCTGAAGGAATATAACGGCCATTCCAAATTTGTCGGAATGAAGCTTGCAATCATCCCTTTGAGCTTCGAAACCTGCTGCAGCCTTACTGATTTCAGTCTTCTCTTCCTCGTGGTTTTTCACATACTTGTTGTAAGCCTCAATCTTTTCCTTGTATTTCTTCACCACCTCCTCATTCCCCTTCTGCTTCTCAAGTTGTTCGACCTGAAGTTGAAGGTTCTCACTGCGCATATCATAAATATACCCTTTGATGCTTTTACTCTGAAAAAATGCCCATTGGTCGCTGGCTTTTGTCTGGTTGAGAAGGCTTCTCGTGCTGTAACCTCCACCTTTAAAGGTTGACAAGGTAGCCGTAACTGCGATTAAAATAGTTGTGATGGCCATGTAGGTAAACCATCTTTCTTTCTTGTCGTCTGCCATATTCTGTCTCTTTACAAATTGAATCTAATTATCATCGTCAAAAATAACTAAAGTAATCTCAATTAAAAAAATTGAATACCCACTTTACACTAATGTTCCAGGAATACCAGGATGTTATCAGGAACTACCAACAACACAAAGGACACAAAATATACATCGAATGATGTACACTATGCGTCCTTTGAGCATCGGTTGGTTTCATGGTGGTTAATCCCGAAATTTTTGAATATCCACACTCAACCCTGAATCTAAAATCTTCAGATCTGGTTGATAACGGTTTTCCCTCCAATGACATTCACCCTGACAATAATTTTTCTGGTTTCACTTGAAAGCTCAACCAGATAATTCTCCTCTTTCAATCTGATGCCATAAACTAACTTGGAAGTAATATTGGCTTCATTGTTATCAAAAAAGATCACAGATCCAATTGAATAATCCTTGTACATGGTTTTAATGCCTGCAAGTGTCTGTCCAGACATTCCTGACATTGTTCCGGCTGATCCGGTTCCCACCAATCTCGAATGAGAATTGTAATAGGCCACCATTTTATGACCATCTCTGACAAATGTAACCTTGTCTAAAGTTTTTGATTTTTCCCATATCACATTGGGTAAGCTACCAAAGTCTGCATTGAATTTTCTCTTTGTTGCTGCCTTCACATTTCCGGTCTCATATGTTTTGGAATATTTCCCCGCATATCCGGTTTCTTTGGCAGTCAGGACCTTGTTTGTTGCACTCACGGCGACAAATTGAACCATTCCCAAAACAAAAAGGAACGTCAGCGATCCTAAAATTAACTTCTTCATTTTTCTTTTTTTAAAATAATTGATGTTTAAATACAATTACAGAAACGCATCAAATTGATTTATGTTTCTATTTTACAATTACTTAATAAACTCAATTTTGTAGGGTAGCATTAAATTAACATGAGCCGGCACGCTAAAATCCGGTTCGAAACTGCGAATTGAGGAGAGAAACCTTCAGACACAATCGTTCACATATATAGCATGTAAATAATCCTGAGGGTTCCATACGTACGTTCTAATAATCAACAAATTAATACTGCTATTTAGGTATGAAACGAAAGTAAAGATAACATGAGAAGATTCATTTGGCATAGCAACCTATATTCAGGTCAAACCCGCTGCTTTTAAGGCCTTTGAAGAATATTATTACTAAGACACCCATTTGAGTTGAGCAGACAGTAAAATAGGCAGAATAAATGCAAAGCATCTCGGATAGGACGGAATTCAGCAGAGCGGATAACGAATTATTTCATTTCCAATTTTTAGGATACAGTTAATATAGTATCATTAATTTAACAC
Source organism: Prolixibacteraceae bacterium (assembly GCA_037129695.1). Lineage (GTDB taxonomy): Bacteria > Bacteroidota > Bacteroidia > Bacteroidales > Prolixibacteraceae > CAINVV01. Next base: position 451 of record JBAXUL010000026.1, on the reverse strand, counting down.
TTAATCAATTCTGATTTCGAGTCCAAAGACCAAATAAATCAAGGAATATAAGCAAAATCAGAAGAATTTATCCTGGTTCTCTTAGTGAATATATCCGGTTCCTGATCATAAATTCACATATCTTCACTAAAAGCAACCTATTGATTCTACTTTCATCGTGAGGGAAAATTTAAACCTCTCCTCATCTTTTTAAATGCACTCAAATATCTCAACTCATGTCAACTCTCCTTTCAGTATCTCAGTCCACAAGGTTCCTTCGAAAAGTAAAATCAAAATAATTGTATCTATTTGTATATCTGACCTATGAATCATTAGTAATTCGATTTATAGGATAAAAAACGTCACCAAAGTTTTGGCTCGCAACAAATTTTTATATTTGGCTTTGAATATAACTGTATACACTACTGTCCGGTTATAAGTCAAACAACTTCAGTTGATTAGGATCTTCTAA
>JBAXUL010000259.1:0-2190 GCA_037129695.1 Prolixibacteraceae bacterium | reverse complement strand
TCCTTTTCCGAATTAAGTCTCTGCAAAACAACACGTTGTTCGTGCAACTCCTTTTTTTGGAGATAGAGTTGCAAATGGGTCTTAACCCTGGCGATAACTTCCTCTGCGTGAAAAGGTTTGGTAATATAGTCAACACCACCTGAATTCAGAGCCTTCACAATATCAGAAGTATCATTTAAAGCGCTGATGAATACGACAGGGATCTCGGCCAAATCAGGATTCTCCTTGAGTTTGCGACAGACTTCAAATCCGTCCATCCCCTGCATCATGATATCCAAAAGAATAAGATCCGGTTTCATTTTCTCAACCACCTGCAGAGCCAGTTTTCCACTTGTTACCGGACGAACTTTATACCCTTCGCGTTCCAGTATGGAACACAAAATCTGAAGATTGGCAGGCACATCATCTACAATTAAAATATTGGAAATCATAGGATTAACAAGAGGGTATATTTTAGTTATTGTTTCCATTTTTTGTAAGCATCTTTTGTAATTGATCGTAATCAAAATTTTTCAACAAGGCAAACAGGTATTTTACAAGGGTTTTATGCACAGGATCAATATCACCAATCAGCTTTTTGAGGTGATCTATATCTGCCAACTCAATGGATTCAACCATTTGCAACAGGAGATCGCCAGGCAACAAGCGTACGGACCTGATGATATCCTCATCATCCTCCGAAAACTCTTCAGGCATATCCGGCATGTCCTTATCATATAGGTACTTAACCCCAAGAATTCTTCCGATGGTACCAAACAATTCATTTTCTCTGAATGGCTTGCGAATATAGCCCTGCAAATTCAGATATTTTGACCTGTCGTTTTCTTCTTCGAACGCACTGGCAGTTAAGGCAATGATTGGAATACTGGCTCCCTTTTCCGTTCTTTTGATCCGTTCGGATGCTTCATAACCATCCATGTTCGGCATACGCAGATCCATTAAAATAAGATCGGGATTCCACTCGTTGAACCTGGAAATCGCATCAATACCGCTTGCTGCTTCATTTGTTTCGAACCCAACCATGTTCAGCAAATCCAATACCACTTTCAAATTCTCCTTTTTATCATCAACCACAAGTATCTTGTATCTTTTTTCTCCTTGCGCCAGTCCGATGACACGTTTTCTGATATAAAGCTGTGCAGCATCTGTGTTTCCTTCCTGAATTCCAACCTTGAAAGAAAATACTGATCCCTTGCCCATTTCGCTGACGACACGAACATCTCCACCCATCAAAATGGCTAATTCACGGCTCAGGGCCAGGCCCAGTCCGGTTCCTGTACCTTTTTTGATACCTGCACTGGTTTGAACAAAATGTTTAAACAGATTGTTTATTTCATCTTCTGCGATTCCGGCTCCGGAATCCTGAATTTCAACTTCCAGATAAAACTGATCGTTGGTTGTTCGGTTCACACGGATGCGCACTGCCACACCTCCTTCATCCGTGAACTTCACCGCATTTTCGATTAAGTTGATAAATATCTGGCGCAACTTGCCTTCATCAACCAGAACATAATCAGGAATATCGTCTGCCATTTCAAATACAAACTGAAGCTGTTTCGACCTGGCCCGTTCCTTGTAAATCATCAGGATATCCTTCAGGAACAAGGGAAGGTTGATGTTTACCGGATTAAGTACAATCCGGCCTGCTTCCACTTTCGACAGTTCGAGAATATCACTGATCAGCGCCAGAAGATACTCTCCTGAACGGATGATTAATTCAGAATATTCTTTTTGAATATCTGTCATTTTTTGATCGCGGTTCAGCAGGTGTGAAAAACCAATAATCGCATTCAATGGCGTTCTGATTTCGTGCGACATGTTGGCCAGAAAAATGCTTTTGGCATTGTTGGCTAAATCGGCCTCTTTTTTCGCTTTTTTGAGTGCATTTTCGGTGATGACACGCTCAGTAATATCCTGTCCCTGGGCAATGGTAGCAATGGGTGAAAAACCATCGTCCGCAAATAAAGTAGCCGAATTCCACAAAACAGTCCGAATGGATTTGTTCAGATGGATAATTTCGATCTCGACCGTTTCCCAGCGTTCTCCCGTCAATGTTTTCCGGATCAAACTCATGGATTTTTCTGCCTGATCTTCGGGAAATAATATCAGCAATGACTGGCCGAGAACTTCCAATTCCTTCCTTCCTGTTAATGCTTCAAAAGCATGGTTAAACCTGGTGATATTGAATTT
>JBAXUL010000258.1:0-2223 GCA_037129695.1 Prolixibacteraceae bacterium | reverse complement strand
ATTGGTCCAAAAAGTGATCAGCTCCGCTCAGCTTAATGTCCTTCCAAAATGAAAAAAGTACCGGTGACGAAAACTCATTTTGGGCTGAAAATCTGTAAAGCTGGATATCCGACAGCAATAAAACGATTACCTCCTTCGATGAATGCAGGAAATGATTTCCACCCGGTGTTTGAAGCGGTTTGATCCCATCGAAGATCCCGTATTCGTCATGTTTTGGACAAAAGTCAAACACTTCAGGATCACCCGCAATATTAAATGATTCAACATAATGTTTGAATGTACTCATCGGCAGTTTATCCATCTCAGCAAGTTTTGAATGGGTTTAGGTTGATTATTTATTGATTTGGCGGCACACAAGTCCGGAGATTACCATCGATAATCTTTTGTTTCGAATAGGGGTCGTACTGTAGCAAACAACGGGAAGTATCCATTCAAGTAAAGCCAGACAGTAGGGTACCGGATTAGGATCTCCCTGCGCACTCTGAAAAGCATAATCCCTCATCTTTTGCGTCAGTACCGTTAACCGGTTGATCTTTTCGGTATGAGGACCCTTGTATTCGTTCACAAGTGGTTGTCCCAAACTTATTTTTTCGTAAAATGCCGAAATGAATTTCAAGTATTCTTCCATCTCTTCTGCGTTGTCCAAAGGTGCGTGCTCAACCATGAAGATGGCTTCGAGTCTTGCGAAATCTGATACCACAGAGCGTGGCCGGGTTTCGGAAAAATCAATCAGATATACATTCATGTCCTCATCCAGCAGGATATTTTGCATGTTCAGGTCGCCATGACAAATAGCAGAATAGTAGTCGATCCCTGTTTGCCTCTGTCTTGGAAATTCGTGTTTCAGATACCAATATGGGTTCGTGAGCGTCTGACCGGTCTCGGCCACATAAAAGGTTGGCTCATCAGGTGAAACAGAAAGCAACTCGGCGGCTGTCTGACAAAGCGTGGGGAAAAAAGTTGCAGTTGGATCATGGTCCGCAAAAGGGTAAATCGTTTCATGAATCGGCTGACCATACCAGGGATTCAAAATTTGCAGGAATATTTTGTCGAACAAGGGTTCCAGTTGGGGCAGGGGCCAAATTTTAAAATAATGGGCCAGCCATTTTAACTGGGTGTGTTCTCCGCCAATGCCAACAAAATTGTACCTGAGAGCTCCAAAATCGCCGTAAAATTTCGTCCCCAAAACAATTGCGCTGTTGTTTAAAATGTAAGGAAGAGCATACTTCTGACATCGTTCAGATTCCCGCATGATAATATTCCGGTTGGCCATTTTTAAAACAGTAGGCCTTAGTTTTCTCTTTTCATGGTTGAAGGATGTTACCTCAAAAGTTTGCGCAGAATAACCTCCGTGAATCTGCTTGATGACAATTCTGGCAGAGTCGGTGTATAACCTGCGCGCCAGAAATGCCTTATGTGGTTCAAACAAAAGATCGTCGGCTGTTTGAATGACCAGTCGTTTGTGGGATGCATCTTCCAGACCTGAAGAAACAAAAATCCAGGTTACAGGATTGACCAATAAATCATCTGGAGCGATTGGCTCCACACTGATCAGGTTTTCTAAATTTAATACCTTCAGCAGGAAGCTGGACAAGGAGGTTCCTTCAGACAAATCAGATACTTCATCCAAAATAAATTTGGCCCCCCACAATATTTTGTCCGGATTCCCGGAAGCTGAAATCCCTTGCATTTCTTCAGGATCCCGAAGGTTTAAATGCTTGATCATTTTCTGGTCCAATGTCAAGCAAACCGTTATCGAGGGATTCGTGGAATCGAAGCTTGCCACGACCATGGCTAAAATATCATGATTCCCTGATGTCAGTTGTTGTTGAATCGGGGATAAAGAGTCAGCAAGTTGGCCCAATAAAATTGATGCGGATCCGTTGATCCGCAACAAACCAGCCGGCTGCTGACCGAATGAGAGCGCTTGCCTGACAAATATCCCGGCATTGGAAGGTTCTTTTGGAATTCTGAAGTCGGCTTGATATTTTGTTTCGAAAGGAATAAACCCGGCACAATATCCGGTAGAAATGAAAGTACCACGGGATAGCATTTCTTCTTCAATCGACTCTGCCGGTGAACCTATGCCAACAGCAAAATCAAGCTCATTATAGCCGACAACTCCCTGATCCTCCCAAAACAAGGCCGACTGCTGTACATTTTCCAGAGGTTGAAACCGAAAGGCAAAATTACCTTTCTGCCATTCCAGTGATCCGCTTGACA
>JBAXUL010000257.1:0-2223 GCA_037129695.1 Prolixibacteraceae bacterium | reverse complement strand
TTCCTTCCGATGTTCGGTTTGATGGGATTTGACTGGGGCTACGGATTTGATGATGGCTATACCAAGGGTACAGGCGGCAGTCAGTTCCACTTTATTATGGGACAGCAATTTTAAATTTTGGCCCAAATTTTGTTAGTTGATATAAAAACTGATTACTATGAAAAAGTTATATTTATTGGGGATTCTGTTGGTCTTTTCCTTCGCAACGAGTTTTGCACAGAAGTACGCTTACGTGGATACTGACTTTATTTTAGGGAAATTGCCGGCCTATGTAGCCGCGCAGGAACAATTGGATAAACTATCGCAAAAATACCAGAAGGAACTGGAGACACTTCATTCCGAACTGGATCAGATTTATAAGGATTTTCAGGCTGAAGTCATTTTGCTTTCGCAGGATATGAAGAGAAAGCGAGAAGAGCAGATTATTAACAAAGAGAAAGAATACAAGAAATTACAACGTCAGTATTTTGGTCCGGAGGGAGATTTGGCCAAAAAGAAGGAAACTTTGATTAAGCCTATTCAGGATGAAGTTTTCAGCGCAATACAGACGATTGCAGAACAAGGGGCTTATTCGATGGTATTTGATAAGGCCGGGAGCATGACGATGATCTATACCAACCCAAAATATGATCTCAGTGATCAGGTATTACAAAAACTTGGATATAAGAATTAATGTTTTAAATTTGCTACATAAAAATTAAATCAGATTGATCATGAGACATTTCTTAAGTGTAATAATTTTTTCTCTCCTTCTTTTTGTCGGAGCATCCGCATCAGCACAAACTTTAAAATTCGGTCACATCGATTTTCAGGGTTTGATTCAGACTATGCCTGAACGCGAAGCTGCACAAAAATCGATGGCGAAAATGCAATCAGACCTGGAAGCGCAATTGGGTGTTATGCAAAAAGAATACCAAACCAAAGGTCAGGAATATGTTGCCCTGGTTAAACAAGCCACTGTAACTGATGCAATTCGTCAGGCCAAGGAAGCAGATATTCAAAGTCTTCAGGAGAGAATAACAACTTTCCAGCAACAGGCTCAGGAAAATCTTCAGAAAGAAGAGAGCAAACAATTTCAACCAGTTGTTGAGAAAGCAAAAAAGGCAATCGCAGAGGTGGCCAAAGAACAAGGGATGACTTTTGTTTTTGAAGTGAACAGCGTGCTTTATTACAATTCTCTTCAGTCAACAGACATGATGCCTTTGGTTAAAACCAAACTTGGATTGAAATAGACTCAGTTCATCTCTAAATAATACTAGGGCACTCAAAAAGTGCCCTTTTTTTGTGCCAAATTCTCCTCAGGTAGTTAAATATTTTGTAGTTTCGGAAGTTTAAATTCCTATTTATGGCTGCTATTTACCAACCCATTGGTGTTTTCGATTCAGGTTACGGCGGATTGACAGTTTTCAGGGAGTTAATCAGTCAGTTACCCCAGTATGATTATATCTATTTGGGTGATAATGCCAGAAATCCATACGGAACCCGTTCTTTCGGCGTGGTTTATGAATATACGCTTCAGGCCGTCAACCATTTGTTTGACCAGGGATGCCGCTTGGTTGTGCTTGCCTGCAATACCGCATCTGCCAAAGCACTGAGAAACATTCAGCAAATTGATTTACCGCTGACTTTTCCTGACCGCAGGGTGCTGGGAGTGATCAGACCCAGTGTAGAAATGATCCCCGGACTCACCAAAACAGGTCATGTTGGGGTTTTAGGCACAACCGGAACGGTCTTGTCGGAGTCGTACCCGCTTGAGATCGCCAAGATATCCCCAGATAGCCCTATTTCGGTCGTTCAGGAGGCATGCCCTATGTGGGTGCCCATTGTGGAAAATAATCTGATAGAGAGCCCCGGAGCCGCCTTTTTTGTGGAACAAAATTTAAAGAGCCTTTTCGCCAAAGATCCGCTGATAGACACAGTTATTTTAGGCTGTACCCACTACCCATTGTTATTGGGGATCATCAACCGATATTTGCCGGCAGGGGTCAGGTTACTGAACCAGGGACCCGTCGTAGCGGAGCGGCTAAAAGATTACCTTCACCGGCATCCGGAGATGGATGCGCGCTGTTCAAAATCCGGTCGCAGGGACTATTTTACCACAGAATCAACAGGGAATTTTGATCAGCTTGCCAATTTATTTCTTGGTAGCGAGGTTGTTTCACAACATGTAAAATTGGGTTGAATGCTGATCGGGGGCTGTAGAGACAAGGCATGCCTTGTCTC
>JBAXUL010000256.1:0-2237 GCA_037129695.1 Prolixibacteraceae bacterium | reverse complement strand
TTGTGAAATTATCCGGAAAATCGTACCGGCTCGAAAACAGAAAAACGATCTTTGAATCATAAACATAGTACAAATACAGAAAAAATGCAGGATCATCATATCAACATAGCATTCAATCAATTGTCCTTAGTAGCTTTTTCTTTGGACAGCCAGGAACCTGTCAAGGGTGCCCGTCGGGGTGCACTGTGCGCAAAGCCGGGCATTTACATGCCCTTGACAGGTGCCTGGCTGTCCATTAATTTTGCGAATAAGGCAGTTGATTGATGACCGGGAAAAGCTAAATGGAAGTGTTTTTTGGAACTCTGGGAAACTGGTTTATAACAAAAAACCATCGTTAAAATTGTCGTTCTTTATTATTTTGTTTCTTTGCAAATCGGAAATTAACGATGCAGATTTACTTGCATTCCTATTTACCGAAAACCTGCATTTGTAATTACCGCTTACATATGAGCAGCAACTTTATGTTTTTCGATCTGGTTGATCTCCGTTTGTTGTTTTTCCAGCAATTTCCCTTGCTCTTCAACCTCATGGCTGACATTTTTCACCTCCTTTTCCAGGGAGCTGATCGATTTTGTAATAATTTCGTATTGGGACTCCGCTTCTGCAACTTTTGCTTCATTGTTCTTTTCATACATGGCCCAGCAAAATGCCTCTTCATGTTCCTTTGAAGCTATTCGTAATAAATTGAGTACGTTAAGAAGTTCGGCGGTTTGTTCTGTAACGGAATTCTGCTTCACCTGGATGCCGGTTAATGCTCTTTCCAGTTCAATACATTTTTTCACCTGCCCTTCCAGTGACTTTTTTGTGGCCTTTTCCCGCGCGATGTCGTGGTCAACGTCCGTTGAGTTGATCTTGTGGGGATGATTTTCGGAACCGCAGAGTGGACATGGCTTTCCATCGTGAAGATCGGCTGCAAAATCCTCCAGCCTTTTCTGCACTTCCAAACCTGCTATCTGCAAATCCACTGTGGTCAACTTACCCTGTTGCTCAGTTTTACTGGCATCAATCCTGATCAATATTTCACCCGGATCAACCTCATCTGACATGGTTTCAAACAGACCGGATCGGTTGATTTCTGTCAGTTTCTGGCTATTCAGGATTTTTAACAAGTCATCCTGTTCCCCGGCTTTCTTCAGATTTTCTGCAGTGGATTTGGTCAGTCTTTTCATTTCGCTGAACCAGGTCTTTACATCAGAAAGAATTTTATAATCCGGGAGATTCTTCCGCTGAACACCAAGCTCGATGTCTATTTGTTCCTGTTTTGTTTTGCCGGCAGCGACAAAGCCGGTCAATCTTTCAATTTCCCTGCCGGCTGTTTCACCATTTTTCTGAAGAATTTCAAAGTATGCCAACGTCTTTTTTACCTCTGCATATTTTTTCGTATCCTCCGATTCTGCAAGCAGGTGATCTCTGTTGCCGTAAGCATCCTTTAGTTCGTCAAACCTTATCCTGACAGGGATGGCTTTCTTCTGGAGATCTGCAAGGTTGGTTTGTTGAATTTCCAGATCCTTGCCACTTTTCCCGAATTGCTTCTGCAAACCTTCAAACTGGTTAGCGTCTGCCTTGAAAAGTTTGAATAACAGATCATATTCCTTAACCCTGATCTCAAGTTCCTTCATTGCACCTTCCGATCGCTTAAGCTCAGCTTGTTCCATTTTTTTACCTGCGATTTCGCCGACTAGTTTCTTCAGGCTATCTGCCTCCTGGTCAGCTTTTTCATTCCCGGCAAGGTTGGTTGACACAACAACCTTTTCAGCCAGTAGGGCACCTTTCCTGATTTCAAGTTCAGCAATCATCTCCGTGTTCACTTCGCCGATTCCTTTCATCTCACCCTCAATGTGCTGGACTGCTTTTTCATTCCTGGCCTCAAGCCTGCCAATTTTATCGGATAATTCATACTTCGACAAGTTGAACAACTCTTTCAGCATGGTTGTACGATCTGTTGAACTCAATTGGAGGAATTCCTGGAATCTTCCCTGTGGAATGATGATGGTCCTGCGGAAATTCTGATAGTTCAATCCAGTAATCGTCTCAATCTCATTTGTCGAAATGGGAACCCACTCTTCATTTTCAAAACGAAAAGATTTTCGCTCGAATGCGCCTACTTCCTCAAATCTGATGTTATTTCTTTTTCCCTGGACGATGAACTTATAAATGGTTTCATTGTGCGATTTAAACTCAAAATCAATCAGCAGTTTTTTTGATTTCAGGTTCATCATGTTATAATTTCGCTTGTC
>JBAXUL010000255.1:0-2252 GCA_037129695.1 Prolixibacteraceae bacterium | reverse complement strand
TGTTCTGAAGGAAAAAGATCAACCAGTACAACAAGCCAAGGATGGTAAGGAAAATGGCAACGCGAAACCACCAGGACTGCCAGTAAGGAGGTTCAACGATGATCGTCAGTGCCGGACCAATGTTGTTGTCGAGACGGTCGATGGAGACGGTCTTCACCCGAAGGGTATAGGTTCCGGGATTAAGATTGGTGTAGGTTGCCAGCCGCTTGTCGGAGGGTTCGTTCCAGTCCTTGTCAAAGCCTTCGAGGTAATAGGAATACTGTATTCCCATGATGTTCGCGTAATCAAAGGAGGCAAACTCAATGTCAACAGAGTTTTGTTCGTATTTCAGTACAATCTTTTCTGTTTCAGAGATACATTTAGTGAGTAGATCATCTTTCTCCTTACCAATTCGAACACTTTTATTCAGGATCTTCAGATCTGTAAATACGATGGGTGCGGAATAATTTCCTGATTTAATCCTGGCCGGATCAAAAATATCAAACCCTGAAATTCCACCAAACAACAATTCGCCCGATGGCAACTTAAGGGCAGCACCATAAGTGAACTGATCGTTCTGAAAACCGTTTTTGGCTGAGAAGTTGTGAAAGCGTTCCTTTTCCGGATCAAATTTGGAAAGGCCATTGGTGGTACTGATCCATAAATAATGTTCCCGGTCTTCGAGAACAGCCAGTGTCTGGTTGTTGGCCAAACCGTTTTTTTCGTTGTAATACCTGACAATTCCTTTCTCTTTGGAAAAAAGAGCAATTCCGTGGGAGAGCGTCGTCAACCAAAACCGGTTCCTGGAATCTTCAAGCATGTATCTCGTTGATTCATTATATTTTAAAATTTTTTGATCCTTGGGATTGTAAATGACAAGCTTTTCCGCGCCAATCCACAAACAATGATCCCTGTCCTCTGCCAGCCAGTTGACCTGCTGACCATCGGCCAATTCAGGATAATGAATGAATCCGCCTGTACGCGGATCGAATTGATCGACACCCCTGCTGGTTCCTACCCAGATATTATTGTTGCTGTCCTGCAACAAGCACCACACCCGGTTGTCGGACAAACTGTTGGGATCAGCAGAATCATTCCTGAAATGTTTGAAATTGTGAGTCAACGGATTATACACATCCAATCCGCCCAAATAGGTACCGATCCAGATATTGCCCTTTCCATCATCCAGAAATGCCTTGATGCAATTACTCGAAAGCGAATTGGAGTTGTTCTTCTGCGGTAAGAGATAACTGAAACCTCCGGTTTTCCTGTTAAGGATATTGATCCCTCCGTTTTCGGTGCCGGCCCATAAATCGCCGTTCCGATCCATCAGAAAGGCATAAATTTCCCCATTGTTCAGATAACGGTTGTCACCCGGCATGGATTTGTATCCCTGAATATTGATTCTTTCTTCAACCAACAGATTCAGGCCCTGCCGTGTCCCGATCCACACATTCCCATTGGCATCCCTGCTCACACAGAGAATTGAATTGCTAACCAAACTCTTTGGTTCCCGGTCATCATGAGAATACCGGGCTATCACTCCCTTCATCCGGTCATACAGATAGAGTCCTCCCCTGGTGCCTATCCAGTACTTTCCGTTGGGTGCCTTTGAAATCGCACGAACCGTATTGCTTCGGTCATTGTCTTTGTCAATTATAATCTGCTTGGCAGCCAGTGTGGAAGAGTTGACTTCAAACATGCCACCAACATACGTTCCTACCCTGATTATGCCATCCTCCTCCGGAGTAATTTCCCAGATTTCTTCGTTGGTGCGCAATCCTTCCAACCGAATTTTTTCTGCCTGATTCGTGTCAGGATGGTAGACATAAAGTCCCCGGTTGGTCCCGATCCAAATTCGCCCGGACTGGTCATGACGCACCACTCTAAAGTATTCGTGGAAACCGGAAAAATTGGAAGGCCTTAGCGGGGTGATTTTTATTTCATCTTCAATCTTGTACAAATTGGTCTCCGTTCCAACCCACAAATTTCCGTCCTTGTCCTCCTGTATGGAGGTCACAGAAACGTTTTTCAACAATGCGTCAGGCTGGGAATAAAATAGCTGTTCGAATGTTTCCTTCTCGCGGTTGAATTTATTGAGTCCGCCATTTTCTGTACCGACCCACAACTGACCTTTGTGGTCTTCATAAATAATTCTGACAAGATTTCCTTTCAGACTGGTCGAATCATCCGCATCATTTTTAAAGACCGTAAAGCGATAACCGTCAAACCTACAAACGCCCTGGCTTGTCCCGATCCACATCCATCCTTTT
>JBAXUL010000254.1:0-2318 GCA_037129695.1 Prolixibacteraceae bacterium | reverse complement strand
CCCGGAGTAGGCAGAAAGACCGCCAATGTGATTCTATCCGTCGTGTACAGCAAACCGGCCATGGCTGTCGATACGCATGTATTCAGGGTTTCTGCACGCCTTGGCCTTACCGTCGGATCTAAAACCCCGGAAGAGACAGAGCGGCAGCTGGTTCAATTATTCCCTTCAGAATTACTTCCCATAGCCCACCATTGGTTGATTTTGCACGGCCGGTACATTTGCCAGGCCCGTAAACCTTTGTGCATTGAGTGCGGATTGAGAACCTGGTGTCTGTCAGGTGACAAAACCAGCATCTGAAGCACTTCGAAGCAATCTTGCGTAATTTGGAGTTCCAACTGCAAGAGCTTATCGAATAAATGGTAAATTTTGATAGAAATATTTTTATTTCACACAAAGCTTTGTATTTTTGCCCCCGACTTCTTGAAATTCTTTTTCAATAAAACCAATAATTTAAGTTATGGCTTATAAAATTTCTGATGAATGCATCGCTTGCGGTACTTGCATCGATGAGTGTCCTGTTGAAGCAATCGCTGAGGGTGAAATCTACAAAATTGATGCTGAGCTATGCACTGATTGCGGATCATGTGCTGAAGTATGTCCGACCGACGCTATATCACCTGAGTAACAAGACGTAAAACTTCTTACTGACCTGCTTGATTCAAGCAGGTTTTTTTTTGTTTTTTTGTTTTTGAAAATTTCTTGCGTTGTTTTTTGTTTGAGTCAAAATTTTATTTAACTTTAAGGATAAAATAATACAAAACACTCATTTACAACGCCTTCTACCGTGGATTTATTGTTGCTTAACATCAAGGAATTGGTTCAGACCGGCGAGAATCCCAATATTTATTTGGCCGGTAAAGAGATGGCAACTCTTTCAACGATTCCAAACGCATTTTTGCTGATCAGCAATGAGATGATTGTTGATTATGGTTCTATGGCGGAGCTTGGTGTGAGCCATTTTGAAAATTCAGAGTCATTGATGGAGATTGATTGTAAAGGCAGACTCGTTTTTCCTTCCTTTTGTGATCCCGACTCACACCTGCTTTATCCTTTTGTTACCTTGAATGAGATTTCAAAACCTCTCTATGGCAAACTGAAAAAGGGGATCAGGATCACCGAATCCTCCGAAAGGTTGCATGAAATGACGATTGACGAATTATACATTCAGGCGCTGGATCACCTGAGGGAGGTGATCCGGAAAGGAACCGGTGCGATTGAGATCAAAAGCGGGTACGGACTGGATGTTGAGGATGAATTAAAGTTATTACAGGTAATTCGGAAATTAAAACAAAATACACCTCTTTTAATTAAATCTACTTTTCTGGGTTCACATACCTACCACGAAAATTTCTGGAAATCACCTGCCAAATACCTGGATCATGTACTTGATATTCTTCCGGTTATTGCCCAGGATGAACTGGCTGATAGCCTGGATTGGTATTATGATCCGCAATTTTTTACCAGAAGCGAAACTGAGCGTTTGCTTTATGCAGGTTTACGTGAGGGATTCAATGTGAAGATTCACTCCGATGAACTTGGTTTGAATCGTTTAAATGATTCAAATATCAAGGTATGTTTGGATATTCTGGACGACACCGGACAAATTACGAGGGAGAAAATTATTCTGATGGCCGAATCCGGACTTTTCCCGGTGATTATGCCCGGCGCCTCCTTTTTCCACAATCTCACTACCTCTTCCGCTCGGGAGATGATCGATGCCGGATTAGCACTCGCTATCGCCACCGATTTTGATCCGGGCTCCATGCCTTCCTGCGACATGAAATTTATGCAGTCGCTTGCGTGTATCAAATATGGCATGTACCCTGAAGAGGTCATTAATGCCTCCACCATTAATTCTGCCTTTCTCATGGATATCGGCGACGGATACGGGACCATTACCAAAGGTAAGGCCGCCAATGTATTTGTTACCAGGAAGATTCCATCGTACCAATATTTCCCCTATGCCTTCAGTTCTGACCTCATTGAAATGGTCATTCTGGACGGGGAGATCATTTGATCCTGAATTGATTGCCGGATGAGGTAAGGTGTGATGTTGCCTGAAGGGCTCACATTTTATTTCAATCGAACGCGCATTGAATGCAGCTGTGACCTCCTGTCAACTCCTGCGAACATCCTGTTATCCCTTAGACCAGTGATTGCCTTACTAAATATCACCAATAGAAATTGGTGTGATAAAATTCCGGACAAAATTCAGGTTGTTGGATTTTGTATTCTGATTCTGTTCCAAATTTAATGATTTACGATCATTTCTAATTTTTGTACAGCCTCATTCTTTTCGTGCTTGCAAAAACTTCCCT
>JBAXUL010000253.1:0-2335 GCA_037129695.1 Prolixibacteraceae bacterium | reverse complement strand
GAAATATTCCCTGATCTTGCAGATGCTCCGGATGAAATATTCAAACACGCCAGGGAAATTCTTTCCGGACCGAAAGTCGTAGGTAAAATTGAATTGCCTTCTGAGGCCGTTAAAAAAGGCATTGTAGTTCGCGATGAGGATCGCACGCTGCGCAAGAAAAAACGCAAACGTGTTACCAAAGATGCGAAAGAACGTGTTCCGCTCAATATCGAGAAGAAGACAGATGACCCAAAAGCCAAAATAGAGCCCGGGAAAGAGAAGAGTACCATCAAGAAGAAAAGCTCTTTGGTTGTCAAAAAGAAATTACCGCTTAAAAAAGAGGTCAACGAAGAGGATGTTCAAAAGCAAGTCAAAGAGACTCTTGCCCGTCTGACCACCAAAAGCCAGAAGACAAGGGGATCCAAACACCGTCGTGACAAACGTCTCGCCTACACCGAAAAGATGGCTGAAGAAGGTGCACAGGCCGATATCGACAGAAATATCATCAAAATTACGGAGTTCGTTTCGGTAAGTGAACTCGCCAGCATGATGGATGTCAATCCTACACAGGTTATTGCAACCTGTATGTCATTGGGTCTGTTCGTATCCATCAACCAAAGGCTGGATGCAGAAACAATGTCGGTGGTGGCGGATGAATTTGGCTACAAGGTCGAATTTATCTCTGTTGAAGTACAGGAAGCCATTGAGGAAGAAAAAGATGCTGAAGCAGATCTTCAACCACGTCCGCCGATTGTCACCGTCATGGGTCACGTCGACCACGGTAAGACCTCATTGCTCGACTACGTCCGTAAAGCCAATGTTATCGCCGGTGAAGCAGGGGGAATTACCCAGCACATCGGAGCATACAATGTCAAACTTGAAGATGGCAGAAAGATAACCTTCCTCGATACACCGGGTCACGAGGCATTTACCGCCATGCGTGCCCGTGGTGCCCAGGTAACTGACATTGCCATTATCATCGTAGCAGCAGACGACGATGTGATGCCTCAAACTGTTGAAGCGATCAACCACGCCTCAGCGGCTGGAGTGCCGATTGTCTTTGCGATCAACAAAGTCGACAAACACACTGCAGATCCCGAAAAAATCAAGCACCAATTGGCCAACATGAATTACATGGTGGAAAGCTGGGGCGGAAAATACCAGTCTCACGACATTTCTGCCAAATCCGGACAAGGAGTTGCAGAACTGCTCGAAAAAGTACTGCTTGAAGCCGAAATGCTCAACCTGCGTGCCAATCCCAATAAGAGGGCCAATGGGTCGGTTATCGAATCAACCCTCGACAAAGGCCGTGGTTATGTGGCCACCATCCTTGTTCAGTCAGGTACCCTGAAAGTGGGTGATGTAATTTTGGCAGGACCTCACTACGGTCACATCAAAGCCATGTTCAACGAACGGAATCAGCGCGTCGAAAGCGTTGGACCGGCAGAACCGGTTCTGATCCTCGGACTGAACGGCGCTCCACAGGCAGGCGATAAATTCAATGTCATGGAGAGTGAACGCGAAGCCCGCCAGATCGCCAACAAACGTGAACAATTGCAGCGCGAACAAGGTCTCCGGACCCAGAAACATATTACCCTCGATGAGATCGGCCGAAGGATTGCCATTGGCAACTTCCAGGAGTTGAATATCATTGTCAAGGGCGACGTAGACGGATCGATCGAAGCACTTTCCGATTCACTGATCAAACTCTCCACTACCGAGATCCAGGTCAATGTGATTCACAAAGCCGTCGGTCAGATTACCGAATCAGACATCATGCTGGCTTCGGCATCCAACGCGATCATCGTCGGATTCCAGGTCCGTCCTTCCATGAGTGCCAGGAAACTGGCCGAAAAGGAGGAAATCGATATCCGCCTCTACTCCATCATCTACGATGCGATCAACGAGATCAAATCGGCCATGGAAGGTATGTTGGCTCCCGAAATCAAGGAAGAAATCAAGGGTACTGCCGAAATTCTTACTGTGTTCAAAATCACCAAGGTGGGGACCATTGCCGGATGTATCGTCCGCGATGGCAAGATTATCCGCAACACCAAGGTGCGCCTGATCCGGGATGGTATCGTCGTCTTTACCGGCGAGCTTGAATCACTGAAACGCTTCAAGGATGACGTGAAGGAGGTAGCCAAGGGTTACGAATGTGGTCTGAATATCCAGAACTACAACGATCTGCACGAAGGCGACTTTATCGAGGCATTCGATCAGGTGGAGGTAGCGAAGACGCTCTAAAGAAGGCTAACTTAAGAAGGCAAAAGTATGGAACTCCGAAGAGGGGTGGTTAAAAATAAAAAACGTCCGGATTTTCATCCGGACGTTTTTATTGGATACAGTTAAGATC
>JBAXUL010000252.1:0-2365 GCA_037129695.1 Prolixibacteraceae bacterium | reverse complement strand
CACACGGTTCAGCCATTTTCACACGTGGCGAAACACAGTCGTTGACAAGTGTCACCCTTGGGACTAAAATGGACGAGAAAATAATTGATAATGTGACACTTAAAGGAAGAGAGCGTTTCCTTTTGCATTATAATTTCCCATCTTTCAGCACAGGTGAGGCCAAAGTTCCACGTGGGCTTTCGCGCCGCGAAATCGGCCACGGCAATCTTGCACACCGCGGGCTCAAAAAGATGATCCCTGAAGGTTTCCCCTATATTGTTCGCGTTGTATCCGATATTCTTGAAGCGAACGGATCTTCATCAATGGCAACTGTTTGTGCGGGAACCATGGCAATGTTGGATGCCGGTATCAAACTAAAACGGCCTGTATCGGGTATCGCAATGGGTTTGATCACCGATAAGGGTTCCGATAAATTTGCTGTCCTATCCGATATTCTTGGAGACGAGGATCATCTGGGCGATATGGATTTTAAAGTAACCGGAACGTCCAAAGGGATTACAGCTACACAGATGGACATTAAAGTTGAAGGCTTATCTTATGAAGTGATGTCAAAAGCTCTTCAACAGGCCAAAGAAGGTAGGGCTCATATCCTTGGCAAAATATTGGAGGTGATCGATCAGCCACGTGAAGATTACAAACCAAATGTCCCAAGGATAGTAAAAATGATTATTCCTAAGGATATGATCGGGCCGGTAATTGGTCCGGGGGGCAGATTATCCAGCAGATCCAAGCCGATACCAAGGCTACGATCTCTATCGAAGAGGTTGGTGATTTTGGCCACGTCGAAATCAGTGCACCAGATAAGGACTCCATCGATGCAGCAATTGCGCGTGTCCGTGCGATTGTGGCCATTCCTGAAGTTGGGGAAATTTACAAAGGGAAAGTAAAATCGATCGTTCAGTTTGGCGCATTTATCGAGATCATGCCAGGTAAAGAGGGTTTGTTGCATGTTTCGGAAATCGACTGGAAACGGATCGAGAATCCTGAAAGTGTATTGAAAGTTGGCGATATCATTGAGGTCAAACTGCTTGAAGTCGATCAAAGGTCAGGGAAACTCAAACTTTCCCGCAAAGTATTGCTGCCAAAACCAGAAGGTCAAAGTTCAGGTGAGGGAAAGGGCGAACATTCCGACCGGAGTCCACGACCCGAACGCAACGAGTCGAAGGAGCATGGACATAGCCACTCGCTCCGCAAATCGAATCAATAAATAAAGTTCAAAAATGTCCGGTACAACCGGACATTTTTTTGTTCGCTCTTTTTTTTATTGTATTTTGGAGGCCAATAGAATTTTTTTTATGAGTATTGATTATCTTGTAATTGAGGGAAATATTGGTGCCGGTAAGACCACTTTGGCGACTATGCTAAGTGTTGACCTGAACAGTAAACTGATCCTTGAAGGGTTTTCCGACAATCCTTTTTTACCACAATTTTATAGCGACCCTGTCAAATATTCATTTCCACTGGAACTTTCTTTCCTTGCGGAGCGCTACACGCAACTAATAAACAATTTATCGAACCGAGATCTTTTTCACGAACAAACCATCGTGGATTACTACTTTATGAAATCGCTGATTTTCGCCCAAAACACACTGGCACCCGATGAATACAATTTATACCGGCGGTTTTTCGACATCATCTATGAGCGTCTGCCCAAACCAGATTTGTACGTTTACCTTCATTTACCAGAAACAAAACTGATAGAAAATATACGGAACCGTGGCCGGGAATATGAAAAATCGATTGAAATAAGTTATTTAAAGACCATAAGGGAGGGGTATTTTAATTTTTTTTCCCAACAAACAGAATTTCCAATCTTGATAATTGATACTTCAAACATTGATTTTGTTAGTGATTCAATTGATTATCAATTAGTTAAAAATTCAATTTTTACCAAAGTATATCCAAACGGTATCAGCAGGGCGTTTTTAAAAGGTTAAAATTGTTTAAAAATCCGATTGTATAACATTAAAAAGCTTAGTTTTGCGATGTTTATAATAACAGACTGACATTTTATTAATCAATAGAAGTTTATAATGAGAAGTTTCAAATTCAATTATTTGGTTTTGTTCATTTTTGGCACTGCGGTTTTGATGAGTTGTGCATCCCTAAAAAAAATGAAAACTGATGCAGGAAAGATGAGCTTTTCCTTGACACCTGAAACTCTTGAAGCCCATAATGGGAAGGTTAATATGACATTACAGGGACGCATTCCTGAAAAATATTTTCTGAAAAAAGCATCATTTGTTGCGACCCCGGTTTTAAATACCGCTGACGGCGAGAAATATTTTGAACCATTTTTTCTTCAGGGCGAATCGGTCAATGCAAACAACAAACAGATCAGCTTTGCCGACGGTGGAAGTGTTAC
>JBAXUL010000251.1:0-2377 GCA_037129695.1 Prolixibacteraceae bacterium | reverse complement strand
GCGAGGCGGAACACCAGCAAAACCGCAGGACTGAGTTGAGAATACTGTCATTATAGGTAGTGGGGAGAAGGATATTCCGGATTCCGTAAGGTTGAATCTACCAGTTAATCTATTCTTTGGATCGGGTTAGTTGGTCCGATTGCGCTCAGACAAGGTTGAAATTGTTTGTTATGCCTTACTTGATTAAATTTCAGATTTGCTTCTAATTCCCGGATATAGGTTTCATCCATTCGGTCAAGTTATCCCAATTTTTTTATCTTTGCTGATAGAGATTTTCCAGTCTAAAAAAATGGACGAAGAAAAATAATTGTCAGTTTGAGTATACTGATAATTATCAGACTGATAAGGGAAAGGATATATAATTTTGTCCACGAAATACATCCATGTTCTTTTCATCATTTGTCTGCAAATCTGAGATCAAATCTGACCAATATTTTGAAGGATATGAATTATATTATCAGATTAAGTTGATGCAGGGAAAATCAAATTGCTATTTGCCTTTTAAGTAATGCACAAATAATAATGTCGTATTTTTTCTTTGCGGGCTTTGCGAGCTTTGCGCGACACAATTGGCAGAATCCTCAAAAAATGGGAATCAGCATCTACGGCATTTAAATGTTCTTTTAACTTAGCTTATATTAGCTCAGTGAAAATTATGGCAATCAGGATTTTAATTTTGTTAAGACGGACACAAGAAAACGGGAATCAATATAAAATAGCATCAAAGATATTATCAATAATTAGCTACCTATGAATCAACTTTTTAGAAGAAAATCGGTGACCATTCTTTTGGCTGAGGCAAAGCTGGATGAGCACAAATTTAACCGTGCCCTTACGGCGAGGAATCTGATTGCTCTTGGGATTGGCGCTATCATCGGAACGGGAATATTTGTTCTGACAGGAACAGCTGCCGCCAATTATGCCGGTCCTTCTATCATACTTTCTTTTCTGTTTTCCGCACTCGGCTGTGTTTTTGCCGGATTGTGCTATGCCGAGTTTGCCTCCATGATTCCAATTGCAGGCAGTGCCTACACTTATGCTTACGCCACTTTGGGCGAATTTTTGGCTTGGATCATCGGCTGGGATCTTATTTTGGAATACCTTTTTGCCTCTTCAACAGTTTCTGTTGGATGGTCAGGTTATTTTGTCAGTCTGATGAAAGATTTCAATATCATAATTCCTCACGAACTTTGTTCTGCCCCATTTAATCATGTGGTTGGTCAGGGGTGGGAACGAACCGGAAGTATTCTGAACTTTCCTGCCGTTGCACTGGTAATCCTGATTACGGCGCTGTTGGTCATTGGCATCAGGGAGTCAAGCAAATTCAACAATGTAATCGTATTGATCAAACTTACGGTCATTCTGCTTTTCATAGGCTTCGGGATTTCCTCGATCAACGTTGATAACTGGACTCCTTTTATTCCGGAGAATACAGGCGTATTCGGCGCTTTCGGAATCAGCGGAATTTTTGCCGGAGCCGGAGTGATCTTTTTCGCCTACATTGGGTTTGATGCCCTCTCTACTGCTGCCCAGGAGACAAAGAATCCTGCCCGCGATATGCCCAAAGGCATACTGTGGTCACTCGTCATCTGTACTGTCCTGTACGTGGCTGTAGCGGCCGTTATGACGGGTATTGTCAACTACAAGGAATTGAGTGTACCGGCACCGATAGCTTTGGCAATTGACCGTGCCGGAGATATGCAGGTCTGGTTGAGACCATACATCCGAATGAGCGGAATACTCATTAAAATTGGTGCGTTAGCCGGACTAAGTTCCGTGGTTTTGGTGATGCTGATGGCACAGCCAAGGATATTTTACACCATGGCCAAAGATGGATTGTTGCCTCCTGCCTTCACCATCGTGCATAAAAAATACAAAACTCCATACATTACTACAATAGTGACAGGCGCTGCTGCTGCAGTGATTGCAGGTATTTTTCCAATTGCGGTACTTGGGGAATTGGTCTCCATCGGTACATTGCTTGCTTTTGTAATCGTCTGTGCAGGTATAATTATCTTGCGCAAAACTGATCCGGACGCGATCAGGCCATTTAAGACGCCGTTTGTCCCTCTTTTCCCAATCCTTGGCATGATCATCTGCCTGGTACAAATGGGTGCTTTGCCCTTGGATACCTGGTTACGACTGATTCTATGGATGGCCCTCGGTATGGTGATCTATTTTTTCTATGGAAAAAAGAGAAGCAAGATTTTTATCAATCAGAAAAAAGAGTCGGAAATATGAATAAGCCAAAAATATTCTGGCGCCAATCGTACAAAAAATAATCCGCATGGCCATTAATAAACAAATTATATGCAAATGAAATGAGCATGTTTGAAAAACACCAACCGAAATGATAATATCAACATGCGAATTCCAT
>JBAXUL010000250.1:0-2419 GCA_037129695.1 Prolixibacteraceae bacterium | reverse complement strand
AAAAAAGGTTCGGACCATATGATCCGAACCTTTTTGATATAAAACTTAGTGAATTACTTCAAAATCTTTGTAGTCAGGTTTTTGACGCTAACCTCAAGGGCCTCGAAAGGTTTTCCGTTTCCCTGGTTGTCATCTTCAACGAACAGATATTTCGCACCTGCCACTTCCTTGGCTGCCCAAATTTTCTTAAAATCGATCACGCCATCACCAACGCTGCAAATGTCGTCTTTGATCACATCAAAGAACGGAGGTTGATTGGTATGCATATCTTTGAAATGGAGCAACTGGAACCTGCCCGGATATTTCTTAAACATGGCAACCGGATCTTGTCCGGCCTTGGATGCCCAGAAAAGATCCAATTCCATGGTGATCAAATCCTTGTCCATCTCCTTCATGAAAATATCATAATAAGGTACCAGCCCGTCTACCTTTTTAAACTCAAAATTGTGATTGTGGTAACCGAACTGGATTCCTACTTCCTTCATGATTTTGCCAACCTTGTTCCAGTCGCCAATCATTTTTTTGTATTTTTCGACGGTGCGGTCTTCATCATTCACCCATGGCTGGATGCAATATTTTACACCCAATGCAGCATGTGCATCGGCCATCAGTTTAGCAGATTCAACAGTAATACCCTTGGATTCGACTGCTGCGTGGCTACTGAGGGAAACCATTCCCAAATCGGAAATGATTTTTTTGAATTCGGCCGGGGAAAAGCCATAAAATTTACCATTTGAATAGCCTGCCAGCTCCATGTTCTTGTAGCCCATATCGGATATCTTTTTTAAGGTACCCTTAACATCTGCGGCCATGGCATCACGAATGGAATAAAGTTGCAGGCCTACTCCAAATTTTTTCCTGTCATCACCAACACCAGCTTGGCTTTCCGTGGCACCCAACAGCATTAGGCCAAGCGATCCGGTGGCTGAAATTTTCAAAAAATCTCGTCTGTTTTGCATAATCTTTTAATTATTTGATTTTAAAGCTCGAATTTCCTTTACAGTATAAAGATAATACTCTCACTTCAGCACCAAAACAAACTGGCCAAAAAAATTTATACGTTAGTCAGCCAGCCAAATACAAATTCAAAATACAAATAACCAATCCGAAGTTAATAA
The DNA here is from genome assembly GCA_037129695.1 of Prolixibacteraceae bacterium. Lineage (GTDB taxonomy): Bacteria > Bacteroidota > Bacteroidia > Bacteroidales > Prolixibacteraceae > CAINVV01. The sequence goes on along the minus strand of JBAXUL010000250.1, from coordinate 1,301 downwards.
ATTGAATATCTGCATATTATCAATATATTGTGCCAATAGGAATCCTTCCCGAATAATAATAGGATCATATTCTGCTTTTTTTGATTTATCTTGGCTTTTCGTTATCCTCAATTAAAGTTCTCCCTGTGAAAAGAGTACGACTGGCTTTATACCTTTGCATGTTTTTATCCCTGATGTCTATGAAGGTACAGGCTCAGTTCCTCATGGATATGGTTGACACAACTAAAAGTATGGGCAAAGGTATTTTAGGGGTCTATAAGAAATACGACCATCTCAGGATTGGCGGGTACATTCAGCCTCAGTTTCAAATAGCTTCCGAAAAGGGAATCAAGTGTTACGAAGGTGGCGATTTCGCCCCGGAAGTCAGCAACAGGTTTACCTTGAGACGCAGCAGAATCCGGATAGACTATGTTCATTTTGGTGGAAACGGCCAACCCGGAGTTCAGTTTGCCTTCCAATTCGATGCCAACGAAAAAGGATTCACAGTAAGAGATGTTTGGGGTCGCATATTTGAAAACAAGTTCAAATTATTCTCTTTCACTACCGGGATATTTGCCCGTCCATTTGGTTATGAAGTGAATTACAGCAGCAGCGACAGGGAGTCGCCCGAAAGAGGAAGGATGTCGCAGATTTTGATGAAAAGTGAACGTGATCTTGGCGCCATGGTGAGTTTTGATCCGAGAAAAGATATCGGAATGTGGAGTAACCTGAAAATTGACCTGGGCTTTTTAAATGGCCAGGGCATCGTAGCCACCGGAGAATTTGACAACATCAAGGACCTGATCGCAAGAATATCCTTGAAACCGGTTCATCTGTCCGAAAATATCCTTTTTTCTGTCGGGGCCTCTACCTTACAGGGCGGATTGCTCCAAAATACCAAATACAGATATTTTACCGGAACCATCAACGGGATTAAAACAACCGTGGTAGATTCCAGCCCTTCTAATCTGAGTAGCAAATCACCCCGAATATATTACGGGGCAGATACCCAGTTAAAAATCAAAAACAGGATTGGCTTCTCTGAATTCAGGGCGGAATTCATAACCGGCCGGCAAACAGGAACCCTGTTAAGCAGCGAAACTCCAACTACTTTAATGGTTGGCAAAGATGGTTATGATGTCAGAAATTTTAACGGTGCTTATTTTTACTATGTCCAGAGTCTGTTTTCCACCAGGCATCAGATGGTATTGAAATACGACTGGTATGATCCAAATTCACTGGTAAGTGGAAATGAAATCGGAGCATCCGGATCGAATTTAACACCAGCCAATATCAAATACAATACCCTTGGGATTGGTTAT
>JBAXUL010000025.1:0-45372 GCA_037129695.1 Prolixibacteraceae bacterium | reverse complement strand
AAATGGCAAAGCGCTGTATCGCCCTTCTCATCCTGGAATGACATTGCCAACACTGCCTCCACCTATACCTCCGGAGCACTCACTCAAACCACCCACTTCAGGGCAGTGCTCCAGAGCGGGGAATGTTCTTCTGATGTCTCGGAAGTGGCTGTCATTACCGTCGATCCTCTCTCGGGCGGCGGAAAAATAGCGGGATCAACCAGCGTAATTTCAGGCCCTAACAATACCAACCTGACGCTATCAGGATATACCGGATACATTGTCAAATGGCAAAGTTCAACTGACGACTGGGTTTCCTATACAAATATTGCCAATAGCTCAACAACCCTCACGGCAATCAACCTGACCAATACCACCCGATACCGCGCTATGGTGCAAAGTGGTGTCTGTTTTTCAACCTATTCTGCCGATGCCGTCATCTCGGTTGATCCGCTATCTGTCGGCGGATCCATTGACGGATCGGCAACAGTGGCCTATGGAATTAACAGTACAACTTTCTCCCTCAACGGGCAGACCGGAACGGTGATTAAATGGCAGAGTTCCTCCGACAACTGGGTTACCTTCACCGATATTGACAATACCTCAACCTCCCTGACTGCCTTCAACCTGACAACAACTACCATGTACCGTGCCGTGGTAAAAAGTGGTGTAAGTCCTTCTGTCATTTCTGCCGAAGCAATTGTAGTGGTGTCACCCCTGTCGGTCGGAGGGTCAATTGCCGGGGGAAAGACCGTGTGCGCCGGAACCGACAACATCCTGCTCACCCTCTCAGGGCAAACCGGATCAGTTCTCAAATGGCAAAGCGCTGTCGCCCCATTCTACTCCTGGTCCGACATTGCCAGCACTGCCACATCCTACACCTCAAGGGCGCTCACCCAAACAACCCGTTTCAGGGCCGTGGTGCAAAGCGGCCAAAATACTTCTTCAGAATCAGAGATGGCCACCATCATCGCGGATCGGGTCTCGGTTGGGGGAATCACTGAGGGTTCATCTACCGTTTGCGAAGGCATCAACAGTACCTTACTGAAACTCTCCGGACAATACGGTTCGGTGGTCAAATGGCAGCGTTCTTCTGACAACTGGATATCTGCTTCTGACATTGACAATACCTCAACCTCCCTGATTGCCAACAACCTGAACATTTCCACCAGGTACCGTGCCATTGTGCAAAACGGGGTCTGTTCGGGATCCTATTCTTCCGAAGCCACAGTTGGTGTCAACTTCAAATCTGTGCCTTCCATCAGCGGACCGGCAGAAGTCTGTGAAAAAACCTCAGGAGTCACCTATGATACCGAACCCGACAAGACTGACTACTCGTGGAGCGTCTCTGCGGGAGGAACAATTACTGCAGGGGCAGGCACGCGTGCGATCAGTGTATCGTGGGATTCTCCGGGCATGCAGTCTGTCAGTGTGGAATATACGGATACCAACGGTTGCGGGGTAACAGTTGAAACCCATCAAAATATTACCGTATATCCCCTGCCTGCACCCGTAATTACCGGATTATCGGCCGTTAGCATCGGAAGCACAGGGACAACCTTCACGACTGCCGCCGCCATGAGCCACTATGAGTGGACCGTCTCCGGAGGATATGCAACCAGTTCAAGAAGCCTGGAGTCGGAAAATAATATAACAGTTATGTGGACCAGTGCGGGATCAAACACTGTCAGTGTAAAATTCACCACCCCATTTGGCTGCAGCTCCGGTCTGGCAGGCACCAAAACAGTTACTGTGGCACCCCTGCCTGTGCCGCAAATAAAAGGTAATGCCTCCGCCTGCATCAACTCCGGGATGCAGAATTATACCACCGAACCCGGAATGAGCAACTATTCGTGGAGTGTTTCTGATGGAGGAGCCATCACCTCAGGGCTGGGGACCTATGCGATCAGGGTTGGATGGATCACTCCGGGTGAAAAGACCGTTTCAGTCAATTATACCGATAGCCTTGGCGGCCGGGCGACTCAAGCCTCAAGCAGAAAGATCCTCGTTTATCCGGAGCCCATCCCGACCATTGCCGGGCCGGATGCGGTGGGAGAAAAAAGTAAAGGAATCACCTATGCTACAGAAAATGGCATGACTAACTATCTCTGGAATATATCCCCAGGTGGCGCTATCACCTCGGGCGCAGGTACCGGCACTATCGTGGGAACATGGAATACGGTTGGGCCTCAACAGATAAGTGTCACCTACACCAATGCCAACGGATGTGCTGCAACATCTCCGTCAACCAAACAGGTATATGTTTATCCGCTTCCGGGTACTCCGGAGAAAATATTCGGACCGACCGAAGTCTGTGCCGGTTCTTCAAGTATTGTTTATGCGGTCGCACCGGCTGAAAATGCCACCGGCTATGTGTGGTCACTTCCGCATGGAGCGACATTCAACACCGGACAGGGATCTTCCATTGTTTCTGTCAACTTTGCACCAGGTACGGTTTCAGGAAATGTATCCGTGTATGGCAGCAATGCCTATGGCAACGGGAGCAGCGTCGCTTTGACCATCCATGTTGCTCCCCTGCCTGAAGCTGCAGGCCCGGTTTCAGGTCCGGCAGCTGTCTGTCAGGGAACTTCCGGGGTAACCTATTCGGTACCTGCCATCAGGGATGCCACCGATTATCACTGGGTCGTGCCTTCAGGAGCAACAATTACGGAAGGAGCCAACTTCAATGTCATCACCGTTGACTTTGCCGCAGGTGCCGCATCCGGAATCGTTTCAGTTTATGGATTAAATATCTGTGGAAAGGGAGCCGCTTCTCAGCCATTCTCCGTCACGCTCAACCCTGTCCCAGCCACTCCGGCAATTATCGCAGAGCGTACTCTGCTGAATAGCTCTGCCGCATTTGGTAACAAGTGGTTCTTCTCTACTGTGGCTGATCAGGCTGGAAGTTTGATTCCCGGTGCTTCCGGCCAATACTATGCACCCACTCAGGATGGTTGGTATGCTGCCAACGTAACCGTGAATGGCTGCACCTCTGAAGTATCCAACCAACTATTCAGAATAATCCCGGGCGAAAAAAATATTTACAATGTCTATCCGATTCCCAACGATGGCGACTTTACAATTTCTATAATTACGCCTGACGAACAATATTTTAATTTGTCCATTTACAATTTATTGGGACAAAAAGTGTATGAATTAAATAATCTTCAGGTAAACGGGTTATACAAAGAAATTATCAATCTTTCACCGGTCTCTGCAGGTCTGTATACCATCGTACTCAAAGCCAGGGATGAAATAAAATTGTGGAAGATGATCATCAATCAATAGGAGATTTTCAAAAAAAATGGTCCCCAGGCGAACCTGGGAACCATCTGTATAAAAAACTATTTTATCAGAAAAGCCATTTGGCTTTAACCGACTCAATGATTCAATGATTATCCCAACCTTGCTTCAAGTTGTTCAACCTGAAGTTTCAGCTCTATCGGATACCTGTCACCCAATGAAGCCTGTTGCTCCTTGATCAGTTCCAATTCCTCTTTCCAGAGAGTCTTGTCGACTTTTACCAGCTCTTCGATATCTGCTTTGGTGACGCTCAATCCGCTGATGTCAATACCATCCACTGTCGGAACAAATCCGATGGCAGTTTCCGTTGCAGCGGCAGTGCCTTCGCATCTTCCGAAGATCCATGCAAGTACACGCATGTTGTCGCCGTAACCCGGCCACAGCCATTTTCCATCCTGATCTTTGCGGAACCAGTTTACATTGAAGATCTTTGGCAAAGCATCAGGGTTTGGTGCATTTTTACCAATAGTCAGCCAGTGACCGAAATAATCAGCCATGTGGTAACCGATGAATGGTAACATCGCGAACGGATCCCTGCGCACACCGGCTTTCAGTCCGATAGCCGCAGCAGTCACTTCAGATCCAACTACAGAACCCATGAATGTACCGTGGGCCCAGCTCATTGCCTGGTAAACAAGTGGAACCGTGCTTGGACGACGTCCGCCGAAAAGAATAGCTGAGATCGGAACTCCACTTGGATTTTCCCATGCAGGGTCAATACAGGGACACTGGAATGCCGGAGCCGTAAAACGAGCGTTCGGGTGTGCTGCCGGTTTGCCGGAAGCTTTATCGTATACTTCGTTGGTCCAGGTAATGGTTCCCGCAGGGCAATCAGATCCGATACCTTCCCACCAGATGTCACCATCAGGTGTTAAACCGGTATTGGTGAAAATTGTGCCGGAAGCAGCAGAAAGCATGGCATTCGGATTGGTATCAATGGATGTTCCGGGAGCTACGCCAAAGAAACCGGCTTCTGGATTGATAGCATAAAGTTGTCCGTCCTTGCCAAATTTCATCCAGGCGATATCGTCACCAACAGTCTCAACAGTCCATCCCGGAATAGTTGGGATAAGCATGGCGAGGTTGGTTTTGCCACACGCACTTGGGAAAGCAGCAGCAATGTATTTTTTTACCCCCTGTGGATTGGTGATTCCCATGATCAGCATGTGCTCTGCAAGCCATCCTTGCTCTTTGGCCATGGCTGAAGCGATACGAAGTGCAAAACATTTTTTGCCCAACAGCGCATTACCGCCGTATCCGCTTCCATAAGCGATGATCTCTTTGGTTTCGGGGAAATGGGTGATGTATTTCTGATCAATTGGCGCACATGGCCATTTGACATCTTTCTGACCTGGCTCCAGAGGAGCTCCAACAGAATGGACACATGGAACGAACTCGCCGTCGCCAAGAACATCCAATACTGCTTTTCCCATGCGGGTCATGACTTTCATGTTAACCACAACATAAGGAGAGTCTGTTATTTCAATACCAATATGAGCTATTTCAGAACCCAGAGGTCCCATGCTGAAAGGAATGACATACATCGTACGGCCTTTCATGGCACCTTTGAGAAGTACTTTAAGCGTGGCTTTCATTTCGGCAGGTGCAGCCCAATTGTTGGTTGGACCAGCATCTTCCTGTTTTTCGGAGCAAATATATGTTCTGTTTTCTACGCGGGCAACATCACTTGGATCTGACTGGAAATAGTAACTGTTCGGACGCTTTTTTTCGTCTAATTTAACTGCCATTCCTGAGGCTACCATTTCAGCCATCAGGCGATCATTTTCCTCTTCCGAACCGTCACACCAATACACATTATCAGGCTGACAAAGTTCAGCCCATTCTTTTACCCAACTGATTAATTTTTGATTGTTTGTCATGAATCTGAGTTTAATAATGAATCTATTCTAATTAAAAATTCCGGTTATTCTGAAACAAGGTTACTGACCCAAATAGTCCTGGCATGCCAAATGAATGTTCTCAACTAGTTGAGCGATTTTGGCTTCAGGAACAGCAGAAAAGGCGATCCTGATCAGGTTTCCGAAGACAATAACTCCGGTACTGTATTTCTCCAGCAGGATTTTACGCACGTCTTCAGCTACCAGTCCATCCTTTAATTCGATGCACATGAAATATCCTGAATTGAAAGGCAATGCCGAAAAATATCGCAGGTATTTCGGATCTTCCAAAACAGATTTGATCTTCTCGTATCTTGAATGCAGAATATTGAACTTTTCTTCTTTGCTTTTGTCGTAATTTTCGGAAGCATACACTTTTTGCAGCAATGATTGCGAAAGATGACTGATATTGGATATGTTACCACGAACAGCACCTGCCGTTTTATTTTCAAGGGCTTCATAAACTGCTGCAGTTCCATTTTTAACCCCAAAAGTGATGAACCCTACCCGGAAACCCCAGACATAGTCCTCTTTTGTTGCTCCATCCAGTTTTACAGCGAGTACGTTTTCACTCAGGGTTGCCAATCCGTTGAAGATCGACTCCGTATACACCCCTGCTTCGTAAACCAATCCGAAATATGCATCATCAATCAGAACAACAACTTTCTTTCCTTTGTCTGCCTGAACCTTGATTAATGAGACTATTTTTTCAATTTCGGTAACCAAAGGAGTATATCCTGAAGGATTATTGGGGAAATTCAAAACCAGGATGATTTTCCCTGTTGATTGTTCCATTTTGGCCTCCAAGGCCTGGAAGTTGAAACCTCCGTTATGGAAAAGCGGGAAATTGTCGATCTTTCCTAAATAGTTGTTTTCGAAAATAAGTGCATAATTTTCCCAGTAAAGATCGGGAACAATTACAGTATCTCCTTCATTAACAAAAAGATAAGCAGAAATACTTAGTCCATGGGTGATCCCGTTGGTGGCGATCGGAAGACTGATCGGTGTCTCTCCGAGTGAAGGATTTTTCTTGTAGATGAATGATTTCCATGTGGCTCTTAAATCAGGTTTCCCGAAACTTGGGGCATAGGGGAAAACTGCAGCATCCGGCAGATTAATCAGCTGGTCAAAATCAGACAAGTGCATCGAATGTCCGTTATCTTCGACGGCCTCACCGATAGTTGCATTGATCTCTTTCCCTTTTGCCTGAGCTGATTGTGCTAAAATCCCCAATTTTGGGAAGAATATATTTTTCCCTCTATCAGAAAGCAATTCAAATACAGAGGGGTTACTCTTTTGAATCACTTCGTTCAATGTGATTGCTTGTGGATCCACTTAGTAGAAGTTTAATTAATTTATAATGAAGTCGATTGCAAAGTTATTTAAAAAAGCAGTTCGGATTCGTCATCTCTGACCGGAGTATCAAAACTTAACGATGAATTAATGTTTTTAAAATAATGGGCAAAAAAGAAGGGCACTGATTGAATCAGCACCCTCCTTAAACCCTTTAACCACAAACAAATCCCTACTATGCTCGTGGATGAAATTTATTGACAGTTTCCTTGAGAAATTCTTTATCCAGATGGGTGTAAATCTCGGTAGTCAGGATTGACTCATGGCCAAGCATTTCCTGAACAGCCCTGAGGTCTGCGCCTCCCTGTACCAGTGCAGATGCAAATGAGTGCCGGAAGGTATGGGGGCTGATGTTCTTTTCAAGTTTAATTTTCGTGGCAAGGTTTTTTATGATGGTAAAAATCATGACCCGGCTTAGTTTTCGTCCCCTTCGGTTCAGGAAAAGGATATTTTCACTCTGCTTGTCAATTTTCAATTTTTTCCGGTAACCAATGATGTATTTTTTAATGTCTTCGATGGCATGTTTACTGATTGGAACCAGTCTTTCCTTTTCCCCTTTTCCCGAAATCTTGAGGAATTCCTGTTCAAAATGCAGGTTCGACATGCGAAGGCTTACCAGTTCAGAAACCCTGAGGCCACAACTGTAAAGCGTCTCCAGAATAGCTTTATTCCTGAGACCTTCAGGTTTGTTCAGATCGACGGACTCTATGAGGCGGTTAATCTCTTCATCCGTCAAAACATCAGGTAATTTTCGTCCAATCTTAGGCGATTCCAACAAGGTGGTAGGATCATTCTCTGTTACTTCCTCTATCAAAAGAAATTTATAAAATGATTTGATTCCCGAAATGGTTCTGGACTGGGTTCTGGGACTTACCCCCTTTTCATTCATCCATTCGACAAATTTCCTGAGTTGGAGTAGTTTTACCGCATCAGGAGTTGTGTCAGGGTAATACTCCTCCATGAACAGGATAAGCTTATTGATATCATTGACATACGCACTGACTGAATTTTGAGAGAGAGATTTTTCCAATCTCAAAAAAGTTTCATATCCCTTTTTACTTTCTGCCCAATTCATGGTGTTATTTTTAGGTTGAAACGACAGGTTATCGTTCTGTTTGGTGAATCTACTTACTGGTTAGTCATATAAACTTTAAATTTAATGATTTTATCGTTTACAATCAATTATTTTTCCGAATTTCGCTAAGTTTTTTATTGTAAACCAGCAGAAGCAGACTGTTTCCTTTTCAGAATATTTTCAGCGGTGAAATAGCCAGGATTAAAAGGTTCGCAACGATCATGAATGATCCAATGGCTAATCCATGCGGTAATTAATAATAAATTATAAATACATGAAAATCAGCATTATAAACGGGCCAAATCTCAATTTGTTGGGTAAACGCGAGAAAGGAATTTATGGAAACAGTTCTTTCGAAGAGTGGCTTGAAAAAATCATACCGCTCTACCCTCAGATCGATTTTGACTATTATCAGTCGAATATCGAAGGCGAGATCGTCACATACATTCAGAAAGTTGGTTTCTCCTCCGACGGAATCATCCTAAATGCCGGCGCATATACACATACTTCCGTAGCAATAAGGGACGCAATTGCGGCGGTTTCCACCCCCGTGGCGGAAGTGCACATTTCCAACATACTGACCCGGGAGTCTTTCCGGCATGAATCAATCATCGGTCCTGTTTGCAAAGGGAGCATCATGGGATTTTCGCTTGACTCCTACAGACTTGGAATCGAAAGCTTTTTACCACCGGATTTGGGATGACTCAGCATGGGATTCCTTGATTCCGGCGATCAGTTCACTGCAAAAAATTCAGTCAAAAAAATGAATAAAACGAAACACACCAAAATAGTAGCCACCATTTCCGATAAGAATTGTGCGCCTGAATTTTTATCTGCACTCATGGGGGCAGGCATGAATGTAGTGAGGATCAACACTGCCCATCAGACAACGGAGTCTGCGATGCTGATTATCAACAATGTCAGATCTGTGAGTGATAGTCTGGCAATACTTGTTGATACCAAAGGGCCGGAAATTCGGACCAATCACATCGTTGATCCCATCAAAATCACCAAGGGAGAGATGATCACCATATCGGGAGGAGATGATCCTTCCCTTGTAGGACATTTGACTGTTGATTACACCCATTTTTCCCGCGATATCCCGGTAGGGAGTTCGGTACTGATCGATGATGGTGAACTGGAACTGACGATTGTTGAAAAAAGGGGTGACAAGCTGGTCGCACTGATTGGCAATGACGGATACATCAAAAACAGAAAAAGCATCAATGTACCCGGAATCTCCTTGAATCTGCCCTCCCTGACAGAGAAAGACAAGTCTTTCATCCGTTGGGCCGCAGCCAATAATCTTGATTTTATCGCGCACTCATTTGTCAGAAACAAAGAGGATGTGATTGCTGTTCAGCAAATTCTGGATGAAGAAAACAGTAAAATCAAGATCATCGCCAAAATTGAGAATACAGACGGAGTTAAGAACATTGATGAAATTCTGGACCATGCCTATGGCATCATGGTAGCACGAGGCGATCTCGGTATCGAAATCCCCGCAGAAAAGATCCCTGCCATACAGCGAAGATTGATCAGGAAGAGTGTGGAGCGGAAAAAGCCTGTGATCATTGCTACCCAGATGCTTCATTCCATGATAACGAATCCCCGCCCTACCCGTGCAGAAGTGAGTGATGTTGCCACGGCCATTTTCGACAGGACAGATGCCATCATGTTGTCCGGGGAGACGGCTTACGGGCAATATCCCGTTGAAGCAGTTCAACTGATGTCGCGTGTGGCCATGGAGGTCGAATCCAATAAAGACAAAAGAAATGATTTACCGGTTCCACGGCTCGAAAACGAAGTCTCTGCCTTCCTGGCAGAAGCTGCAGTAATGTCGGCCAATGAACTGAAAGTTGCTGCCATCATTACCGACACGCTCACCGGGAAAATAGCGAGATACATTTCGGCTTTCAGAAGCCCGCGGCCTGTTTATGCCAAATGCCATTCAGGTAGCGTAAAAAGACAGCTTGCCCTATCCTATGGTGTTTTTGCCACTGAAATTGTGGTCAAAAAGAACAAATACAAATTGGTTGAATCCTCACTACTTGATCTGGTTGACAGGGGATTTATCAATGAAAACGATACAGTCGTCTATGTGGGTGGAAATTTTGGAGTAGGAGGAGGAACTTCCTTCATCGAGATCGCTTCGGTGTCGCAGTTGTTGCACCAGAAAGCCCAAAAGAAAATGATAAATGAAAAATGATGAATGATAGAGATTCCTTCCATTCATCATTCATCATTTTTCACTTTTCATTTATACCTTTTCACTTTTCATTCATTACCGCATGTCGTTGATTTCGACGCCCGGATATTTTGATTTGTCGAACTTGAAATAGTCGTCTTTCAACTCGATATTTGTTTTCATCGTTTTCAGCGCCAGGGTATAGGTGTTTCCATCTTTATTGAAAGTCTGGGCCTTGACAATCTGCGATTTGGCCTTGTCAACATATAACCTGACCCGGACAAACTCTTTTGCCTTGTCGACAGGGAACAGGTCGATCACCTCAACTGTTTTACCGGTCAGGCTCTCCTCTCCGACGTAGGTGAAAGTGAATCCCTTCTCATAAATCGTAAAGATATTGGCCGGATTAAGGGAACCATCCTTTTCTTCTTCAACATTGGCAATATTACATTCTTTGGCTTCTGTCAGGTAACTCCACGAGGTAGTGCCATCGCAAAAAACCTCCATGCTAAATACCGGCATGTGCAATCTGTAACTCTTCCCTTTTAGCGTAACCTGACCTTCATTGGTCTGGTTCACATTGTTCTTTTTGTTTTCCAGGGTGAAAGAAAAATCGATCTGGAAGTTCTTGTAGCTTTTTGTCGTCACTGAAAGTTTATCCAGAATCTCCTTCGCCTTTGGATCCTGCTGTGCGGTCAAACCTGTTGCCATCAATAACAAGACCACTGCAAATGCAAGTTTTTTCATTCTTCTTTTTTTACTTATTTAAATTTAGCTATTAGCTATTAGCTGTTAGCCATTAGTTACAAGAAAATAAGGCATGGAGCGTTTTTACTTTATCCTTTTGCCTTTGTTTACTGGGGTAATTTCCGCAAAATCTGTTCCAAACTATTTTCATCCTGGATCAAAACCTCTCTTGCCTTGCTTCCTGCATTGACACCGACAATTCCGGCTGCCTCAAGCTGATCCATGATTCTGCCGGCCCTGTTGTAGCCTATCGAAAACTTCCTCTGAATAGACGATGTTGAGCCGGTTTGGTTTAACACCACGATTCTGGCGGCATCATCAAAGAGTTCATCCCTGTTTTTCAAATCTGTTTCATCCGAATTATCCACGCTGTCGCTCCGGTATTCCGGAAGGGCAAAAACGGTCGGGTAACCGGGTTGTTTGCCAATAAAATTAGCAATGGCTTCCACCTCAGGAGTATCCACAAAGGCACACTGAATTCGAGTAAGTACATTGCCGATAGATACAAGCATATCTCCCCTGCCGATCAGCTGGTTGGCCCCCGGAGTATCCAGGATGGTTCTTGAATCGACCATTGATGCGACTTTAAAGGCAATCCTTGTCGGGAAATTGGCTTTGATCACACCAGTAATGATATTAATGGAAGGGCGCTGTGTTGCGATGATCATGTGAATACCAACGGCACGCGCCAACTGGGCGATTCGGGCTATTGGCAGTTCAATCTCCTTACCGGCAGTCATAATGAGGTCTGCAAACTCATCCACTACAACTACAATGTAGGGGAGATACCTGTGACCTTTGTTGGGATTGAGCCGCCTGGAAATAAATTTAACATTGTACTCTTTGACATTTCTGGTCTGCGCGGCCTTAAGCAGGTCGTAGCGCCGTTCCATTTCAATGATCAAGGAATTGAGCGTATCCTTTACCTGCTGCACATCCGTGATGATCGAATCTTCCATGCCCTCCATCTTCGCCAGAAAATGTTTTTCGATGATGGCATAAAGGTTCAGCTCTACTTTCTTGGGATCAATGAATACAAATTTGAGCTGCGACGGGTGTTTCTTATAAAGGAGAGATGAAATGATGGCATTCAGTCCCACCGATTTCCCCTGTCCGGTGGCGCCCGCAACCAGAATATGCGGCATTTTTGTCAGGTCCACCACAAATGTCTCGTTCGAAATCGTCTTGCCCAATGCAAGGGGAAGCTCATAATCCGACTCCTGAAAAACTTTGGAGGCAATCAACGAACGCATGGATACCACTTCAGGCTTGTTGTTCGGAACTTCTATCCCGACAGTTCCCTTGCCCGGCATGGGGGCAATGATCCGGATGCCCAAAGCTGACAAGCTGAGTGCAATGTCGTCCTCCAGGTTTTTTATTTTGGATATCCGGACTCCCGGCGCAGGAACGATCTCATACAATGTGACCGTAGGCCCGGTGGTTGCCCTGATTTTTTCTATTTCAATGCTGTAATTTTTAAGCGTCTGAAGGATTTTATTCTTGTTGGCTCTCAATTCATCATCCGTCACCTGAGGATTACCGGAAGACCTTTCCTCCAGTAAATCAATGGTTGGAAAAACATAACGCGAGAGATCAAGGGTCGGATCATAATCCGCTTCCTCTATTTCTTCTTCCTCATCGTCAGGGTCTCCCCTTCTCTGCAACGGGACGGGGATAACAGGTTGCTTTTCTGCTGCAATGTAAGGTTCATCCTCTGTAAACACCTCACCCAACTCGAGTTCAATCGAGTCCTCATCAGGCTCTGCATAGACGATTTTCACCTCATCATCGTCAGTAACTTTCGAAAAAGAGCGATCTTTCTCCATCGTTTTTACAGGTATCGGAGCAGCAGTCAGATCAGCAATAGTCAGTTCAAGCTCCTTCTTTTTCGGAGGCCTGCTGTAAGTAAGAATTGCACGGATATTGCCCCAGGCATCTTCAAAGGCAAGGATCACAACAATCAGAAGTGAACCAAGCAAGATAAAAAAAGTTCCAAGGCGACCAATTCCGGTAATAAGATGTTGTGACATCAGAAACCCATAAGCTCCTCCGGGCAGAATGGGTGAGTTTTTATAAAAATAGGCCAGTGAGAATGCCAGGGTAATGGATACCCAAACAACAAAAAACAGGCCGTATCCAAAATTTCTGGCAAGCGACAATTTCCCGATTTTTGCAAGTCTCATGGCAAATACCATGAAAAGATAGAGGAGGATAAAAGATCCGAATCCGAATCCCTTGTTGATAAACCAGTTGGCAAGGATCGCACCGAATTTACCACCTGAATTTTCAATCTTGATATTGGAATTGGTCATCAACTCACGGAGCGAAACATCAAGATGACTGACATCCGCACCGTCCTGCAACAGAAAAGAGACAAAAGCAATCAACAGATAGATGGTAAAGAATCCAAGCAAAAGGGCAAATCCCCCGCGTACCTTTTCCAAACGCGTGTGTTTGGCGCCTTTACCCGCGCCTCCGTTCGCGCCTGATGCAGATTTCTGTTGATTATCAATCTTTTGCTGAGCCATCTCCTGGTATTTTTGAAAAATCAAATTTAGGATTAAATCGGAACAAATTGATCACGAATTCAATAAAAATGGTGGGAGAGCGCCAAAGTAACCGGGTATTTGGATGTTTCTTAGGCGACCAGACGATCGAAATACAATTCCAACAAGAATGTAGCGACCTAGAGCCTATGCGATGATTTAAAAGCAAATCAAAACCAAAGGGGTACTTCAAAACCAACTCCTCAGGGTTCCAATGCCGGCAAACCTCCATTCGAAATCAGGCTTTTCGAAAAGTTCAACACGAGACCAAAATTATTGCAAAGGATGTTTCATTTATCCTTTTTTCAATGTTGCGATTTTTTATCTTTACATCCTACTATCAAAAACACAGGAAACATTTAAAAATTGAAATAACCATCAGTCATTTTTCATCCAGGCCGAAAATGAATAGATGGGTATTCCATATTACCTTTTTCAATAAGTTATAAAACAATGAAATTAAATCCATTAGCACTTTTATTGCTTACTGCATCCCTGTTGAGCAGCGCGAAACCCGAACCATCCAGATTAACCTCCTTTGTCAATCCGTTCATTGGAACCGGTGGCCATGGGCATACTTTTCCGGGGGCGGCCTTCCCCTTCGGACAGGTTCAGTTAAGTCCCGACAATGGGAAACAGGGATGGGATTGGTGCTCAGGATACAATTACTCGGATAGCCTGATAGCCGGCTTCAGCCATACGCATCTAAGCGGAACCGGCATCGGCGACCTGGCCGATCTTTCATTTTTACCCGTTTCGTCGGATGTCGTTTTTCGGCCGGGCGAAAAGAACGAAGATTTTGTCTCGCGCTACGCCGGAACCTTTCGTCATAACCAGGAAACAGCACAGCCGGGATATTACGCAGTCACCCTCAAAAACTATGGAATTAAAGCGGAATTGACGGTCACTGAACGTGCCGGAATGCATCGTTATTCATTTCCGGAAAAAGGAGCCAGCAATTTGATCATCAATCTGGGATTTGCCATCAACTGGGACAAATCCTACGAAACCTCCATGAAGGTGGTCGACAGCATGCTGGTGACAGGCACACGCCTCTCTAAAGGCTGGGCTGCAGATCAGCATCTGTATTTTGCGGTTCGTTTCTCCAAACCCATTGTTAATTCTGAAATCACCCAACTAGGAGGAAAAAACTGTACGGTTGGAGTACTGAAATTCAGGGATAAGGTGGTATTGGCAAAAGTAGGCATATCATCTGTCAGCATTCAAAATGCAATTACTAATCTTGACGGGTCGCTTCCTGGATGGAATTTTGAAGTAATTCAGAAAGCGGCTTCAGATGCCTGGGAAAAAGAATTGTCAAAAATCAGAATTGAAGCTGAAACCATCGTTCAAAAAACCATTTTTTATACGGCTCTGTATCATACTATGATTGCTCCATCCCTTTTTTCGGATGCCAACGGCGAGTTCAAAGGGGTCAAAGGTGACGTCCAAAAAGCAAACGGGTACAAGCGTTATACTGTTTTTTCGCTGTGGGATACCTACCGGGCGCTACATCCATTGTTCACATTAACCCAGCCCGACCGCGTCAACGACATGGTAAAAACAATGCTCGACCATTACCGTCAAACCGGTTTACTACCGGTTTGGGAACTGGAGGGCAATGAGACCTTTTGCATGGTCGGCAACCATTCAATTCCTGTCATTGCGGAAGCCATCCTGAAAGGCATCGGTGATTTTGACCGGCAGCTAGCCTTTGAAGCGATGAAAGCAACCTCCATGTTCGACCGCGACGGAATGGGGTTGTACGACAAATTGGGTTATATGCCTGCCGACAAGATTCAACAGTCGGTGGCCAAATCAATGGAAGTTGCCATCGACGACTGGTGTGTGGCCGCAGTAGCCAAAAAATTAGGTAAAACTGCTGATGCAGCCTACTTCAGCAAACGGGCTGAAAGTTACAAACAGTATTATGACAAGGTAACCGGATTCATGCGTGGCAAGAATAGTGACGGAAAATGGACGACACCATTCGATCCTGCCTTCTCCAATCACGAAGGAAGTGATTATACGGAGGGAAACGGTTGGCAATATTTATGGTTGGTTCCGCAACAGGTGGATGGATTGATCGGACTGATCGGTAGCAAGGAGGCCTTTGCCAACAAACTCGACCAGTTATTTAAGGTCGAACAAGGAGTGAAAGGTGAGCAGGCATCTGCAGATATTTCTGGATTAATCGGTGCCTATGCGCACGGAAACGAACCCGGTCATCATACTTCCTATCTCTTCAATTATGCAGGCAGGGCATGGCGTACGCAGGAAATCAACCGGCAAATCCAGACAACCATGTACACCGATAAGCCGGACGGACTTTGCGGCAATGAAGATTGCGGACAAATGTCGGCCTGGTATGTATTCAGTTCGATGGGATTGTACCCCGTCAATCCATCCGAATTAAAATACCAGTTTGGCTCTCCGCTGGTTCAGGAGGCAAAAGTAGAAGTTACCCCAGGCAAATTCTTCACCATCAAGGCTCCTCTGGCTTCAATTGCGAATAAATACATTCAAAAAGTTACCCTGAATGGAAAAGAACTCAACAGAACCTACATCACCCACCAGGAGATCATCGACGGTGGCCTGCTAGAATTCAAGATGGGAAATGTTCCAAATAAAAAATTATTTCAATAAATCCGGTAAAATATGAAAGCAGCCATTATCAGGGAATACGGTAAAATAGCATTGGAAGAGATTCCAAAGCCGGAATTACAGGACGATCACGTACTGGTGAAAGTAAAATATGCCAGTATCTGCGGATCTGACCAACACATTTTCAAGGGTGAATTTCATCCCAGAACAAAATTGCCATTAATCCCAGGCCATGAATTTGCCGGCATTGTGGAAGCCGTTGGCAGGGATGTGAAGGACATTTATCCCGGAGAAAAAGTAACCGTTGATCCCATCCTTTGGTGCGGGAAATGCGCAGCCTGTCAGGTTGGCCACTATCCGGCATGCACCGCCCTCAAACTCATCGGCATCGATCTGGATGGTGGATTTGCCCAATATGTCGCGGCACCGGCACACACTGTCTTCAAAATTCCGGATCACATTTCAGACGAATATGCCGCCCTGATCGAAATCCTTTCGATCGGATTTCATGCTTCGTCCCGGTCGGGACTGAGAGAACAGGATGATGTATTGATCATGGGTGCCGGCAAAGTGGGCCAATCCATTCTGCATGCTGCCAGCACCATTACCAAAGGCAGGATCTTTCTGGCAGATATCCTGGATGACAGGCTTTCCATTGCACTATCCGCTTTCCCGAATCTGTATGCCATCAATACCACGATAACTGATCCGGTAGCCTTCATTCAGGAGATCACCAACGGACGCGGCGTGGATGTTGCCTTTGAAGCGGTTGGCCACGATGTAAAAGTGGAAGGAAGGATGAATCCTGCCAGAACCTGCATCAAAGCAATCAAGGGGGGAGGCACGGTTTGTGTACTCGGACTGGGCGATCACCCTACCGAGATACTGATGAAGGAATTGATCTGGAAAGAAGCAAAAATAATCTCCTCACGGGTCAGCCATGGTGAATTTGCAAGGGCCATAGAAGCCCTTGACAAAAAAACAATCAATCCGGAGAGTCTGATCACAGGCATTCTCGACCTGAAAGATACCCAAAACGGATTTGAACTGCTGGAGAAAACACCCGGAAAACACCTGAAAATATTGCTGAAAATTCCGGATTGAACCATCGAAGTATTGAAATTCAAATTGAAAACAGAGCTGACCAATTCTTTGATAAAGAATAAAAAATCGCTGAATTGAATGGATCTTATGGGTGAGCTCATAACAAAAAAACTAATATGAAGAATATTCCGGTTATCTCCATCACAGAAAAAACGTTGGCTGAAGCCTACGAAGCTGCCATCATCGCAGTTTACGAAAAAGGCACCCGCTTCAAAACTCAGTACGACAAGCCTGAGGATCCTGAGAGCATGGATTGCACCATCAACATTACCATTGAGGAACCTGAAACTGACCCAATGATCCACATGGCATTTCCCGGAGGTATCGAAGAGCTGAAGGAATATGTGATGGAATTAAAGGGCTACAAGGATCACTGGACCAAGAACATGAATGTCGAAAGTGACAAGCGCTGGGAATACACCTATCATGGCAGGCTTCAGAATTATGGGGTGTGGAAGGAATTGATTGACGGTCAGTCGAAGGAAGCCGGGAAAATGAAAATCGACCAGATTAAGGCCGTGATCGGAAAATTATCGGTACAGCCTTTTACACGACAGGCTCAAATGATTACCTGGATGCCTGATATCGACAACGATTGTTTTGATCCGCCATGCCTGCAATCCCTGTGGTACCGTATCCTGGAAGATGAGGAAGGAATCTGGTGGTTAAACTGCAATGTCCGCTTCAGAAGCAATGATGCATGGGGAGCCAATTTCATGAATATGTTCGGTTTTATTCAATTCAGCAAAGAGGTAATCGCCGCTGGTGTTTCTGAAAAAACAGGAAAAACGGTCAGACTCGGGCGAATGAACTGGCAGGCCGATTCATTTCACATCTATGGCAAAGATCTGAATACAGTGAAGGAACGATTGCTCGACAGACTCGAAGACATGCCTTTTGAGCACCGCACCATGGATTTCAACGACGAATTTATCCGCGACATGTACGATCAGGCAGAAGAACAGGTGATTCAAAAAATAAGAAATTACGACCAGAGCCATTGATGGATATTTGTCATGTGTTGCTCGCAAAACAGTCATTAACTTCGATCCGGATTTAACCACGGACTAAACTCGAATGAAGAAACTGGCTGTAGTTGCCCTGGGAGGCAACGCGCTCTTGCGCGACCACGAAAAGGGGACCATTGAAGAACAGGAAATACATACCGCAGAAACGATCGAGAATCTGCTCTTCCTGGTAAGGGAGGGTTACGATTTGATTGTGACTCACGGAAACGGACCACAGATCGGAAATATCCTGATGCGCAATGAAGCAGGCGAACAGGTTTACGGCATCTCTCAGATGCCTATGGATGTGTGCGTTGCAGACTCTCAGGGGGGAATTGGATACATGATTGAACGCATATTCCGGAACATTCTCAATAAATACAAGATCCCGCGCAATGTCGTTACCATGGTGGGTATGGTAGAGGTAGATCCGGAAGATCCGGCCTATAAAAATCCCACCAAGAGAATTGGTGCAACCTACACTCCGCAACAGGCAAAATTACTGGAAGAGCAGAAGGGCTGGTCGTTCAGGGAGAGCAAAAAAAGCGGAAGAGGTCTGAGAAGGGTTGTTCCCTCGCCCGTTCCCAAAAAAATCCTGAACCTTCAGCTGATTGAAGATCTCGCCAGAAAAGGCAATATCGTCATTACCTGCGGAGGTGGCGGCATTCCGGTATTCTATGATGAAGAAGGCAATCTCCGCACCTCCGATGCTGTCATCGACAAAGACCTGGCCTCCTCTCTCCTCGCATCAGGTACCGGTGCGGATGAATTCTACATCCTGACAGACGTGTCGTTTATTTACAAGGATTTCGGTCTGCCAACGCAGGAAAAATTGGAATTCCTTGATTATCAGGACACCCGAAAGTACCTCGAAATGGGTACTTTTGCAGAAGGGTCGATGGCTCCCAAAATTGTTGCGGCCATGAAATTTGTCGAAAACGGAGGAATAAAAAGCATTATCACAGAGGCATCCAGACTGGAAGACAAGTCCTATGGATCAAAAATTACCATGCATTACGAACGCTAAAACTATATCTATGCCGCACATTCTCTACCACAAGCATTTTCTGAAATTACTCGATTTTCAGCCAGCAGAAATCGAATACCTGCTTGATCTGGCAGCACAACTGAAGTGGGCCAAGAAATCCGGCACCGAAGAACCTGTGCTGACAGGCAAAAATATCGCCCTGATCTTCGAGAAAAGTTCTACCCGGACAAGATGCGCTTTTGAAGTCGCTGCCTACGATCAGGGAGCGCATGTCACCTATCTGGGTCCGACAGGTTCGCAGATTGGCACAAAAGAGTCGATGAAGGATACGGCAAGGGTTCTCGGACGGATGTACGATGGCATCCAATACCGCGGCTACGGTCAGGAATTGGTTGAAACGCTTGCCCAATATGCCGGAGTACCCGTTTGGAACGGATTGACGGACGAATTTCACCCTACCCAGATTCTGGCAGATTTTCTTACCATGCGTGAACACTCAGATAAACCTCTCTCTGAAATAAAATTCGCCTACCTCGGAGACGCAAGGAACAACATGGGCAATTCCCTGATGGTGGGAGCAGCCAAAATGGGCATGGATTTCAGAGCAGCAGCTCCATTGAAATACCAGCCTTCGGAAGAACTTCAGGCGGTATGCCAAGCCATTGCTCAGAAGACAGGTGCCAGAATTACCGTGACCGAAAATCCCGCGGAGGCCGTTAAAGATTGCGATTTTCTCTACACCGATGTTTGGGTATCGATGGGTGAGCCCGCTGCTGTATGGCAGGAAAGAATTGAATTGCTGAAACCCTTTCAGGTGAATGCAAAAATGATGGAACTGACAGGTAACCCGAATGTGAAATTCCTGCATTGTCTGCCAGCCTATCACAACCGCGAAACCAAGACCGGTGAGGAAATTTTTCAGAAATTCGGGATTGAATGTATGGAGGTATCAGACGAGGTATTCGAAAGCAAAGCTTCCATCGTCTTTGACCAGGCAGAAAACAGGATGCATACCATCAAAGCCATTATCGTGGCTACATTAAGTCAGGTATAACAGACCGGTTGCAGACTGATATTTGAGCCTAAAAATCAACGGATTACCAGCACGAATTTTTATTGTTGGTCCACACGGATTCAGGATCAGTATTTTCCTTTTCAAGTGCTTTGAAGTAATTGTAGGTTCCAACCTTTAATTCGATGGTGGCATCCTCATCGCAAACAATCATTCCATGCGGATGATTTTGCAACGCAGTAATGGTCCACATATGATTGATGGCACCTTCAACGGCTTTATGCAAGGCACGGGCCTTGTTGTGACCGGTCACCAGAATGAGCACCTCTAAAGCATCCATGATGGTACCAACCCCAACAGTCAGCGCTTTCTGGGGTACCTGATTCACATCATTGTTGAAAAACCGGCTGTTGACAATCTTCGTATCCGCATTCAATGCCTTGTCGCGTGTCCTTGAGGTAAGGCTCGAACCGGGCTCATTGAATGCAATATGTCCGTCCGCTCCTACTCCGCCAAGGAAAAGATCAATTCCACCTACCGATTTTATTTTTGCCTCATATCTGCTGCACTCCATTTTCAGGTCAGGCGCGTTGCCATCCAATAGGTTTACATTGGAAGGTTTAATGTCGATGTAATTGAAAAAATTATTCCACATGAAAGTGTGATAACTCTGAGGGTGGGTTTTTTCAATGCCCACATATTCATCCATGTTGAAAGTAATCACATTCTGGAAAGAGACTTTACCCTCCTTGCACAGTTTAATCAGTTCGACATAAGTTCCCAAAGGGGTACTCCCGGTAGGCAAACCCAAAACAAATGGGTTCTCAGGGGTAGGATTCGCACAACCGATTTTGTGGGATATATAATTGGCAGACCATCTGGCTACACTGGAGGATTCTGACAGAATGATGAGTCTCATGTTCTATAGTATTAAATTAAGCTGAAAGACGGATCAAAATTGATAAAATTTATAAAACTATCAACCATTTTTGTTAAAAAAGAAGATTTTATTTTTGGTTTGATTCTAAATTTGGTCATGCAATTGCAACATTATTAAACTTTTTGGAGAATACCCCGTACTTATAACCATATGGTGTAGTCTCAATTGTTAAGAAAAGGTTTCCTCTGGCCTGTCCTGTTAAACCATTGTTATACTTTACTGTCAAAAATGATCATTGTTCGGATCTGCAGGAATACTGATCCATTTTTAAGTAATTATGCCCCTTCACCTGACTATACCATTTGGTTAAGATATAAAAAAAATCGTTATGGCTTTAAAATTGAATCAGGAGAGTTCTCTATGAAAAAAATTATCTCTCTGATTTTCATCCTATCTATATTCACTGTCCAACTTCTGCAAGCTCAGAAAACCGTATTTTCCGGCAAGATCACAGAGGCAAAGACAGGGATGCCTATTCCTTATGTGACGATTGTTTTCAAAGGGACTTTCATCGGGACTATGTCCGACCTGAACGGAAACTTCAATCTCAGTTCCAATACACCCACAACTACGATTGAAATCACCTGTATCGGATACAAAAGGAAAGAGATTGCTGTTAACCTGAAGCAATCTGTCAACTTGAAAATTGTACTCGAAGAGGACATGATTATGACAGGCGAGGTGGTTGTCCGTCCGGGAGAGAATCCTGCAATCCCATTGTTCAAAAAGATCGTCGAACACAAAAGAGAGAACAATCCCGCCAACTTCCCATCCTGGCACAGCAGTTTGTACTCTAAAGTTGAAGTCGACCTGAAGAATATCGACAAGAATTTGAGAACAAAAAAAATTCTGGAGTCCTTTGACTTCGTCTTCGACTACATGGACTCACTCAAAACCGAAGGAAAAGCTTTTTTACCTGTTTTCTTTTCTGAGACTTTCTCCAATTATTTTCATGAAGAAGGCACCCCCAAAGACCGGGAGGAAATCGTAGCGAATAAGGCATCAGGAATGACCACCAACATGATTTCAAAGTTTACAGGGAAACTCTATGAAGGATTAAATCCCTACGATAACTTTCTGATGATCAAGGATGTCGGTTTGATATCTCCGCTTAATAGCCTTGGGTTACAGTTCTACAAGTATTACCTTCAGGATAGTACGGTGAAGGAAGGGAAAAAATATTACGAACTTTCCTTCAAGCCCAAATCAGTTCAAAGCCCTTCTTTTAGAGGTCGGTTCTGGGTCGAAGCAGGCAGCTATGCCGTAACCAAAATAGACATGCAGTTATCTGAAAAAGCGAATGTCAATTTTGTCAATAATTTCAAATATTCAGTCGAATATGCCCTTGTAAGCGATAAATGGACGCCGAAAAACGAATTGATTGTGTTGGATGTCGACATTCAAAAGAATGCAAAATCCAAAAGAATCGGAGTCATTGGACGAAAAACCAATTTTTATCAGGATTTCATTTTTGAAAAAGCCATTGGTGTCAAACTGGAGGCCAATGAACAAATTTCCGTTCGCGACGATGCCTACAACAGAAATACAAAATTTTGGGAAGATTCCAGACCCATCGAGCTTCAGAAGAGAGAACAAGGAATATACACCATGGTTGATTCCATCAAGCATGTGCCCTTGTACAAGACCGCATCAGAATACCTGTATATGTTGTATTATGGCTACCGCGATCTGGGTAAAGTAGAAATCGGTCAGTATTACTCCTTTTATTCAAATAATCCGGTGGAAGGAAACAGATTCAAGTTTGGAGCCCGTACGACCATGAAATTCAACCCCAATCTCCGGATCAACGGCTATGTTGCCTATGGTTCGCAAGATGAACTCTGGAAATACAGCGGCGGTTTCGAATACTATTTCTCAAAAAAACCAAAAGATTATCTTTCTGTTCAATACAAGCATGACTACGAAATTTTCGGCAAAAGTGACAATGCCTTCATGATAGATAATGTTCTGAATACCCTCTTAAAAAAGCGTTCATTCAATAAATTGAATCTCACCAACCGGATCGCGATCAACTATGAAAAAGAATGGGTGGCAGGCTTAACCAATAAATTTTCATTTAACGGCACTAAGTTTTTCAGCGCACCTTTCGTCCAATTTATCGCTCCATCAGGAAACGTGATCCCTTCCATTACGAACAGCGAAATAGGGATCAACACACGTTATGCCCCGAATGAATATTATATCCAGGATGGCTTTGAAAGATCTAAATTTGAGAATTCCAAACCCATTTTCAACCTGAGTTTGTCCAAAGGCATCAAAGGTCTGCTTGGTGGAGAGTTTGACTATTTGAGGGTCGAAGCAAAGGTCAACCAGAAATTAAAGTTAAATCCATTCGGATTCCTCTACTATTCCTTGCAGGCAGGCCGTATCTGGGGCGAAGTTCCTTTCCCGCTGATGAAAATTCATGAGGGGAACGACACCTATGTCTATGATTTCTACTCATTTAATATGATGTTCATGCAGGAATTTGTGAGCGACAAATATGCAACCATATTACTGGAACACCATTTTCAGGGCTATTTTCTGAACAAGATTCCAATATTCAGACGGTTAAAATGGAGAGAATTGGTTGGTGTACACACTTTATGGGGAAATTATGACCCCTCACAACATACCTCAATGCTCTTCCCGGAAGGAATGAAAGGGTTACAAAATAATCCTTACACCGAACTTTCCTTAGGATTGGAGAATGTATTCAAAGTCTTCAAAATTGTGGGTGTATGGAGAACTAATAAACTGGACCAGACCGGTTCCCGGTTTGGAATAGTAGGCACCATGCAAATAGCGTTGTAGAACGCTTTTCACAAAAAGAAATCCGGCGATTTCAGCAAAATGTTTTCACTTTAGCTACATTTGCGCCATCCAAAAATGTACCCATGCAAATTAACCACCTTGGTGAAATTACAGGCATTCTGACGGCTGTCTGCTGGACGGTTTCAGCCCTCACTTTTTCAGTGGCTACCCGACGTGCAGGGTCCCTGACCGTAAACCTTTTCAGACTTTTATTTGCCATGATCATGTACATGGCCTGGTCTAGAGTGATGAGAGGGATGTGGTTGCCTACTGATGCCTCACCTGAAGCCTGGAAATGGCTTTCAGTTTCAGGATTCATCGGATTTGTTCTGGGTGATTATTTCCTTTTTTATTCCTATTCGTACCAGTCGGCCAAGGTTTCCATGCTGATCATGTCTCTTGCCCCTCCTATCGCGACCCTCTTCGGGGTGATTGTTCTCCACGAAAGCTTTACCTGGCTGAATTTTCTCGGGATGATTCTCGTTCTTTCAGGTATTGCCATTGTCATCCTGAAACGCGAAGAGGTAGATGATAAAATGACACACGGACTAAATTATCCTATCAAAGGCTTGCTGCTTGCATTTGGCGGTGCTGCCGGCCAGGGTATCGGAGCGGTATTTTCCAAACTGGGAATGGGAAGTTATGATCCATTTTCCTCCTCACAGATCAGAACAGTAACAGGAATCATTGGTTTTATCCTGATTATCAGCCTGACAAAGAACTGGAAAAATGTAAAAACATCCATCCTGCACAACAAAGCGCTTAAACCCCTTTTGGTAGGTTCATTCTTTGGCCCCTTTCTGGGTGTATCACTGAGCCTGCTTGCGTTTCAACATACCAAGGTAGGTGTCGCCTCCACACTTATTGCAACCGTGCCTGTCTTTATCCTTTTGCCCTCCGTCCTGTTTCTGGGTGAAAAATTAAACTGGAAAGAGGTGATTGGCGCATTCCTGGCTGTCGGGGGGATGTTTGTATTTTTCATTTAACCCTACTTCGGCCATGGACTTTCTTTCTCTGACCCTCCTGCGTCAAAGTGACCGCGCCTATATTGATCAGCCGGTCGAACACGAAAAACTGGAACGAATTCTGGAATGTGCTCGTATGGCCCCCTCGGCATGTAATGCGCAACCCTGGAAAGTGATTGTTATCGACCAGCCGGAATTAAAAAACAAAATTGCCGATGCCACTTCCAGTCAATTAATCGGAATCAACCACTTCACCAAACAGGCTCCCGTTCATTTGGTGATCGTTGAAGAACCCGGCTACTATTCTTCGCAATTGGGTGGTTGGATTAGGAAAAAGCATTTCCCGCTGATCGATATCGGAATCTTCGCAGGTCATATTTGTTTGGCAGCGGCAACGGAGGGATTGGGTAGTTGCATGATCGGATGGTTCGATGAAACAGTGGTGAAAAAAACTCTTGGGATTCCCTCATCAAAAAGGGTCGCGCTCATTGTTCTGATTGGTTATCCCGCAAAGGAAACGCGGAATAAAAAGAGAAAAGAAACCTCGGAGATTGTCAGTCACAACTCATATAAGTAATGAAAAGTGACAGGCAACTTCACTTTTCACTTTTGGGGAGAACTTCCTCGATGACGCTTCCTGTAGTCCCGGCCGGAGGAACAATACCAAGCAACGCACAGATCGTTGGAACAACATCAGCCGCATCCGTCTTTTTCAGGGAAGCACCTTTTTTAACCCCTGCGCCATACCAAACCAATGGTACCTGGTCATTGTCTGTGTAATCAACTGCTTTGTACTTGTCCTTCGGAAGCCATCCCTCTTCATAGCGAATCATCACATCACCCGATCTTTTGATGTAAAAATTGTTTTGAAATGATGCCAGCGGACCTCCCAAAAAATTATCTGATTCAATTTCGGTGGCGGCTTTTGCGTAGGCGATTCCCTCAAACTGATTCAGGAATCTGGCAATATCTATTTGCATGTCCCTGAGGTTGATTTTCTTCTTTGTCACCAGTTCATGATTCAGGTACAGTTGCTGATTACTGAACTTTTCAACCCACACCCCTTCTCCGTATTTGATATTTAAATAGGACTTCAAAAGTGCAACAGAACTTTCCGGATCAAAAATTCCAGTGTTCATCCGGTATTTCTCCTTCAAATAGTCAGCATGATAGGAAACGCTCGAAGTGGAAGTGAGAAAAATCAATACATTTTCTGTTCCGTAGCCACTTTCGATGTATTTCAACAACTCAGCAATGTCTTTATCCATCCGCAGGTAAGTGTCCTCCATTTCGACTGAAAACGGTCCAAAATTGCCGCATTCTTTATCCATTGAGGAGAAAACCAAAGTCAGAAGATCTGGAATAAAGTCGTATCCGAGCTGCTCCTTGGGAATCAACTGCAGGGCGAAATCCTTGAGATAAGTGTTGGCAAAGGGAGTATTTTTAAGGAAGGAATAAGACCCTCCGGATTCTTTCTTCAGTTTGGCAAGATCGTAAGGAAAATTGTGATATTTACCCAGAAAGCCACTCTCATGAAGAGAAGCACTTTCCACGCTCTCACTATAACCAATTTGGTCTGTTAATGTTTGCCAGTTGTAGTCCAGGTATTTGTCTGCCAGTTTGAATTTATTGAATTCGGCGGCCCAAACAGGGTATTGCGCCATATAGTAGGAGCTGGAAATCAGATTTCCTGTCTTGTCGTCCAGCCAGTAGGCACCATCCGCAGCATGACCGGCAGAGAATACAGCTGCATAATCATTCATTGCGATGCTGAACACCCTAGATCGTCCTTTGGTTACAAGTTTTAACCGATCACCCAGAGTTGGTGTCATTAACCGGATTGCCGATCGTTGGCCGGATTTGGAATCTGAACCGATTGTTGAATACAAATTGTCGAAGGTACAGTCAGTTTCCTTGTTGAGTAATCGATCAATCCAGTTGTCATTCACAATCCCGTGATGCGAAGGCGTGGTGCCCGTAAATAGAGTCGCCATACCTACTGTTGGGCGCTGAATAAGATTGTTCACGTGGTGGTTGGCGCATATAAATCCTCCTGAATAAAGCCGTTTAAAACCATCCTCCCCAAATTTGCTCCAATACCGTTCGATATAGTCAGGATGCATATTTTCAACCACCAGCCCAACAATTAATCTGGGAGCAGCCGATGAAACAGTTGTATGCCCCTGGGCAAAAAGAAAAAGAGGAAAAACAAAACAGACAAAAAACAAAAAAAAGCGCCGAACCATACCTGATAATTTTAGACAAATGTAACGACTTGAGTCGAACAGACAAAAAACAATTATTTTTGCACTTAATTTGATACCATTAAAATCAGCAGCAGTGATGAATCCGGTAAAAGAAGTTTGTGTAGAATCGTATAACGAAGCGTTGAAGGCAGTCGCTGCGGGAGCCACACGCATTGAACTTTGTGAAAATCTTTCGGTAGGAGGCACAACACCTTCTTACGGAACCATCAAAAAATGCATTCAAAAACTGAATGTTCCCGTCATGGTGATGATCAGGCCGCGAGGCGGCAACTTCATCTACACCGATGATGAATATGAAATCATGCAGGAAGACCTGCTTCGTTGCAAAGAATTGAAAGCCGCAGGGGTTGTCCTCGGATTACTTGGCGAACATGGTGAAATTGATGCGCAACGCACCCTGCAGCTTGTCCTGCTTGCCGGAAGTATGGAGGTTACCTTTCACAAAGCCATAGATGTGGCGGAAAATATCCCCGAATGCGTGTCAATCCTCAAAAAAACTGGAGTAAAGAGAATCCTTTCGTCCGGCGGTGAAAAAACCGCACTTGAAGGTCGTTTGATGCTGAACAGGATGATCAGGCTTGCTGCACCGGAAATGTCGATTGTCGTAGCCGGGAAGGTGACCCACGAAAACTTTGAAGAAATCAGCAGTATCATACCTTCAGGCGAATACCACGGCCGAAAACTGGTCGATTTCTGACTTTCCGGTATCAATAGCCACCATCAAAATGATCAATAAAAATGAATAAAATCAGATTTAAATACTTATTACCCGTCATACTTCTTGGCATCTCTTTTGCAGTTTCCGCTCAGGTAATTAATCTGCCCAACTTTCGGATGCCATTCACCGCAAAGCATGTCTTTCTTTACCGACTTAATGCAGACACGCTGTTTGGAGAAAAACAAAATGTGATTGTGGCAGAAATAAAAAAAGATGTGACCCTGTCAGGAAATAAATTGGCCATAGCCTTTGCTGATTCTGCCTTGAAGCAGACCAGTATATTTGCCAAAGAAAATAAAGCATTGGTGGCACTCAACGGTGGTTTCTTCAATGTTGAAAAAGGAGGTTCGGTCTCCTATCTTGAATCGGCAGGAAAAGTAATTGCCAGAAACAGGAAACCAAAGGAAAAATGGGCAAAAACCGATTCATTGCTGAACGGAGCTATTGTTCTCGATTATAAGGGAAATCTGAAAATAGAGGTTGCAAAATCTGAATCATTCTACGAACATTCCGATCAGGAACAAGCTGTTCTGGTATCAGGTCCGGCCTTGCTGGCAGGTGGTGAAAAGCTGCAACTGGAAAACTCCGAATTCGTAAAAAAAAGGCATCCCAGAACATGTTTGTGCACTACTCAAGATGGCGACATTTTATTTGTTGCCATCGATGGCCGCAGTGAGGCTGCCTCCGGTATGAATCTGAAAGAAGTTCAGGGGTTTTTATTGCGACTGCAATGCAGGGATGCAATCAATCTGGATGGTGGTGGCTCTACCACTTTATGGGTCAATGACGGCGTTGTAAAGGGGATTATTAACACCCCCAGCGACAAGGCAGGTGAACGGCCGGTTGCCAATGTCATACTGATTCGGGAATGAAACCTCAATTTTCGTTAAGAATCGATGAACCATGACAACCTGATTCACTGTTGCTGTCGACCATATTTTACGTAACCTGCCGAACCGATTTCTGATGCTATAAGTTTTTGGTTCTCTTGCAAATTTCAAGATAAACCGTCACCTTTATGATGTGTTAAATATTCCGGAAATTGAAACTATTGATTTTTACCTTTTTATTGCTCCTATTAGCAGGTACCTTATCATCAAAGGATTTAAAATCCGGGTCAATTGGTGAAGGCACGGAAGGATCATTTCGACCATCCCCAGCGATACCAAAAGATCATAAACCGGAAGTGAAACCTTGGAAAGGCAGAAGATCGGACGATTCTTCATCGGTTCTGACACCTTTGGCCCCAATTCTCACCTCAATTAAATCTCCTAAACTTATTTTAATACCTACCGACACATCAAAATTAATACCCATAAGCACAATAAGATACAAGCAAAGCCTCAACGAACTGTCCCTCAAAAGTAGTTTTGCCAAAAATATTATGGGATATTTTGTAACCTCACAGGGAACAACCATTGATAATGCAGGAGTTGAGAGTATCACCTATTTCAATACGTTCCAGGGCAAAAAAATTGCATCGATCAGCGTCGTCAGACTTCATCCTTTTGGAACTTCCATGGACAACACCTCACAGGATGCTACCAAATGGATTCAAAAGGCGGGTAACAGGCTACACATGAATACGGTTGAAAGCAAACTGATGATGCAAATGCAATTTCATGAAGGAGAATTGGTCATTCCTAAGGTGATGGCTGAAAGTGAAAAAATATTGCGCGACAGGAACTACATCGAGGATGTCTCAATCCGCCTCGTTCCGGTTGATAACAATCCGGATGAAGTGAATGTCATCATCGTCAGCAAGGACAAATTTGAATACGGGGTCAATTTTGGTGTCAGCAAAGACAACAGCGATCTGGAGATTGTCAATGCTAACATGTTCGGACTGGGGCACCGTTTAACTTTCGGATTGGCCCAAAAAAATGCCTTTCTACCGAAAGTAGGCGTATACTCCTCCTACCATATCGACAATATTTTCGGCAAATTCATCAACTCAACAATCGGATTTTCTGACACTTACCTCAAAAAAGATTATGTCTTTTCGATTGACAGACAGTTCCTTACCTCACAGGAAGAAAATGTTGGCGGAGCCTCTTTTGATCACGTTTCCAGATACAATTACATTGCAGAGGATCATCCAATTGCCATGGATACTACTGTCGCCTATGTCACAAGCGACCTCTGGTTTGCCCACGCATTTTCCGGCCCAAAGAATCTTCTTAACAAGACTATACTCTCATTCAGGTATTACCATCAGGTGTTTGATCTTCTTCCTGATAAATCGTTCGGAAAAAGCGAATTTCTGAGAAATCATGATTTTTTTGTCACCGGAGTGGGGTTTTCAAGTAGAAATCTGTACAAAAACAGCCTGGTTTATGGCTATGGGGTTACTGAAGACATTCCTTATGGGCACTACTTTCAAATCAATGCCGGACTCGACAAATCACAGTTTGGGGTTTGGCCATATATGGGCTTCTCGTTAAGCAATGCCATAATTGGAAGTGAAGGAAGCTATTTCTTTGGACAGATTGCACTGGATGGTTTCCTTGACAATAACACAGTCAAACAGGGAACCCTCCTGGTTAAAGGGAATTTCTTCTCCAGAAAATTCTTTGCCCAGGGTGATCCGGTCAGGCAATTTATCAACATTGAATTACAGGGGGGGATCAACCGACTTGATGAAGAGTACATCACAATTAATAATCACTATGGTATCAGAGATTTTCACACCAACGAATTAAGAGGCAAATGCAGGTTGAAATTAAATTTCGAAACGGTAAGGTATTTAAGGTGGAGTTTCTATGGTTTCAAATTCACCAACTATCTCTATGCTGATTTGGCCTTTTTATCCGACCGTTTGAAAACCATTCTTTCGCAGGACTTTTATGCAGGAATCGGAACAGGCATAAGAATTTTTAATGAATCACTCATCTTTAAAATAATTGACATCCGGCTTTCCTGGTTTCCTATCTTGCCCCCGGAAGGAATGAGTCATTTCGGAGCTAATTATCAGGGGATAACAAAATCCACTTTCGATGATTTTCTGGGGAAGAAACCTGAAGTAATCAGGTACCAATAGGCTATAAAAAAACTATGCAACCTGCAGACCGGATACAACAACGATAGCCTTGCATTTTTAGCAAAGCTTTACGTAAAAACTATTTTTGTCTTTTGTACTTCTCACTTACATTATCCGGTTACTGATTCTTTCTGCAAGGAACGAATAAAGTAACTTACTAATGTTTTTACCTCTTACCTTTCTTTTTTGATTCTTTTACTGATTAAATTCTCTGTTTGGTCCATTTTCCGCATTTATCAGTTACCGAATCGTCTTGCAAGGAACAATTAAGCAACCTATTAATGTTTCCGGACCTTCTACCTTGTTATTCTATTAATTATCAGAATTACTGATGTTTATATCCTCTTTCCTCTGACCGTTACTGTATCTTCTTGCAAGGAACAAATAAAGCAACTTACTTCGATTTTGGACATTTAACCAATTTATCTGTTATTCCAATTGTTTCAATAATTTACTGGATTGCTCACGATAGAAACCATTTTCTGACACAATGGACTTGAATTGTTTAATCGCTTTTTCCCGCTCTTCTATCCTGAGATAGCAGAGACCGATATACCATTCTGATTGTTCGACCAAAAGGTTATCACCATGCTGAACTACTTCATTGAAGGATCTGATCGCATTGGTGTAATCTCCCAGTCCCTGGTAAGCTATTCCTGAATAAAAACTGACACTGAAACCATCCTGCTTAACTGACGAAGCATTTTGGAGTATTTTCAGAGCAGAAGGATAATTACCTTTGTCTATTTCATAAAGCGCTGAATTCATTGCATTTACCGATGAGGAGGCAGACCTGGAAACATTCGCTCCATTTTTATACGGCTGATAATAGGAGGTATACAATTGCTTGCTTGGATAGGTCTTATGCTTGATCAAAGAGGAAAAAGCAAGTACCATAACGATGGACGAGGCCACGGCATACCAGACAAGTTTCTTGAGTTTTGGTGAACCCACACCCAATTTCTCACTTCCTCGATCGTTTTCATCACTGGCAATATTCTTCAACTTTGCCCGCAATGCCATTATATCAGCCTCTCCTACTGCCTTATCTAAATCTTTATGAAAGTTAAGTTCTGCCAACAGACCGGAGTTACTGATTAATTCCTCTTCAAAATGAGCAAGCGAAAGCTCATCCATTTCATCAGTCAGATAACTGTCAATCTCTTCTACAGACCGTGAATGAGAATTCTCATTCTTCATCATCTGTTTCAGTCCATTTCTCAATTTCATGATGTCCATTTCCTCAATGGCGCTATTGATCTCACTGTGAAGATCTATTTCATTGGAAAGCGACGCATTCATCATGGCCTCTTCCCTGATTAATTTCTCAAGTTCATCATCCAGTTCCCCATCAACAAAGTCCTCAATTTGCTCGAATGTGTGCTCATACACGCTGACACTCTCGCCAATCGACTGAAGATTAGCTCTTAAGTCAATAATTTCTTTTTCGGATATTGCGTCCTGGATTTCGTCAAAAAGCAATTCATCCTCGAGCGACATCTTCTGACAATCATTTTCATGATTTACTTCTTTCTCCGAATAAAGGTCATGAACAACCTCTTTAGAGGCCAGCGCATGATTCTTAATGTGAAGTTTCTGAAGATAATTTCCGATCTCCGGTTCAAACTCGTCAACATTTAAATTGACCGGTTGAACCACCTCCTCTGACAAGCCAAAATAAGCTTCGGCCTCATTTGAATGTCCAGTTGCGGAGGCATCTGTTGTGTGGTTGGTAATATTTTTCAATTGGTTTCGTAATGACATGATATCCTCTTCATTCAACGCTTTATCAATATCCATAAAAAGACTAATCTCCTCGGCAAGCAATGGATCGTCACCTGCAAAAGCTTGAATTCCATTCAGATCGACTTCATTAAAGCCTTCGTATTCAAGTCTTTCTATTATTTTATTGTGAATGTTTGGAATCATTATGTTTATTTTTAAAAACCTCGTTAAGCTTGTAAAATCCTTTGCAGCTATCTAAAAAGCGGCATGAACATAATTTTGCAGATCTACGCAAACAATCGAATGTTGCAGACTGAAAAATTAAAATTACAGGGGAAATTTACTCTTCGATGATAATTGGAGCTGGGATGCCGTATCCTACAGAAAATTCTTCTATAATGATAGGGGCTGGGATGCCATATCCGCCTTTAACTGATGCTAATTCTTCGTTGGAAAGTACTTCTACGGTCAGGAGGTTAAAAATTTTCATGGTAAAATGTCTTAATAAGTTGATAATACTTTATTGTTCCTTGCGAATCTTAATACCATGAATTGAAAAAAGGTAACCCCTTTCAATTGAAAAAATCGAACATTTTTTTATTGAATTTTATATAATCTTGATTTTGTGATAGTTAAAAAGTGCATTTTTTTTTAATGTTATCTGATTTTTAATTTAATTTACACTTATTGAATTGCAATACCTAAACATGAAGCCAAGCTTTTTCCTGAAAAAGAATCATTTATTGCCATTAATGTTTTGCCTGCTTTTGCTGGCATCTTTTTTCGCTTCGGCTCAACATCCCACGCCTGAGTCGGATGAGGATCCATATAGCCTGGCCAGACAGGAATACAATAATGGCTCTTTCGATTTGGCTTTGAAACTTTTTAGTACTTCACTTCGGATCAGGATTATCAAAAATGGATCAAACTCAGTGCCGGTTGCCAATGTTTTGACCAACTTAGGTGCCATCAAAATTCAGTTCGGATCCTATGATCAAGCCATTGACTTTTATCAAAAGGCAGCAACCATCTATTTTAATGAAGGTGACGAAAAATTGAAACAACTTGCGTCCGTACAGCAAAACCTGGCCATCTGTTTTAATCAGAAAGGTGATTTCGAAAAAGCCAAGACTTATTATGAAAATTGCGAAAGAATCTTCAGGGCGCTAAAAGTTGAAAATTCCGGTGATTATGAAAATTTAGTGATCAATCAGACACTCCTCTATTTAGATTATAATAATCTGGTGATAGCTGAAAAATTTAACAACAACGCTTTCAACATCAAAACATCAAAAAAAAATGAATTCATAAAATGGAATAACAAAGGATTAATTTATTTTAAGAAAAAAAATAACGCGGAAAGTATTGGCTGTTTTGAAAAGGCGCTCAAAGTTGGTCATGCTGATTTCGGAGAAAACTTTACCCAGGGAGATCTGATTCATATGAATCTCGGAATGGTCTATTTAGAGATGGAAGATTTTGATAATTCCATGCGCAATTATCAGATTGCCAAAGAATTAATTGAATCAACAAATGGGAAACAAGGTGTTTCCTATTCTTCTTGTTTAAAGGATATGGGACAAAACTATCTAAGGAAGAAGGAAAACGAAAGCAATCTCGAGAAATTTCTGGTTCAACGTAAGAAAAATATAGAGATTGCACTTGATTACTTTCAGAAAGCAATCATAGCAATTACACCCGGATTCACTTCTGAAGACCGTGCCATTAATCCTGACCCAGAGAATGCCATCGACAAAACAAGGCTGCTTGATGCCTTCAAAAACAAGGCAGATGCTTTGTATCTGTTGGCCCAATTGGAGGAGAAACAGGAAAATAAAGAAGACAATTTGAAACACATGAAGTTGGCGCTTGCCACTTACGATTTGTCGGTCAAAACAATCCAACTGATCAGAAACGGTTTTCAGAATCAGGAAAGCAGGCTGTTTCTTGCCGAGAATGAACATCCAGTCTTTGCTGAAGCATTGGAGGTAGCAGTCGATTTGTATGAAAAAACCAACGACAAGTTATATTTTGACAAGGGGTTTGAATTTTCTGAACGAAGCAGATCGGCCGATTTTCAATCTATGCTTCGGGAATTGCAAGCCAAAGAATTTTCAGCTTTGCCTGATTCCCTTTTGCGGAAAGAAACTGATCTCAAAGGAGATATCTCCACCTTTGACAACTTAATATTCAATGAAAAAAGCGCACCGACACCTGACATGAAAAAAATCAACCTTTGGAAGGACAAAGTATTCGTACTCACACAAAGTTACCAGGAGATGATCAGTTTTGTGGAAAAGAAATATCCAAGATATTACCAGTACAAATATGCTGATCCTATCGTTTCTGTGGAAAAAATTCAGCAATCTCTTGACAGAAGGGAAGCATTTATTGAGTATTTTATCAATGAAAAAAGAGGTACTGGAGAATTATATACTTTCGTAATTACAGACCATGCTTACAGTATATTACGCAATCCATTAAATTCCGGTTTTAGCAACACGGTGGATCATTTTCTTCAATTCATCAAAAATGGAATGGTTCTTACAACCCGGAAAGCAGACTACATCAGATACACAAAAGATGCTTACGACCTGTATAAACTATTGATAGAGCCGGTTACGCCGTTTATGCAAAATTACAGGCTTGTGATTGTCCCTGACGATAAACTTGCCTATCTCCCATTTGATGCATTCCTGGCTTCTGCCGCTGATACAACCAGGATGGATTTCAGAAATCTGGATTATGTGGTGCATCATCATGCAATTTCTTACACTTATTCCGCTACCCTCCTTTACTTCTATTTTCAAAATAGCCGGAAATTCAGCAATAAAATTGGGGCATTTGCGCCTGATTACAGTTCAGAATCTTCATTATCAGGGGCTGATGATGATCATTTCCTCCCTTTACCCGGTGCAGAGGCTGAAGTTGCAGGGTTAACGACACTCTTGCAGGGCGATCAGTTTTCGGGAACCAGAGCAACCAGACAAAGTTTTCTCCAAAATGCCGGAAACTACGACATCTTGCACCTGGCCATGCATACCATACTCAACGATACATTGCCACTATATTCCAAAATGGTTTTTTCGCCGGATCCGTCAGGAAAAGATGAAAAGGTCTTAAATACGTACGAAATTTATAACCTAAAGCTCAAATCAGATATGGTTGTCCTGAGCGGTTGTAATACGGGTTCGGGAAAGCTTCAGAAAGGTGAGGGCGTCATGAGCCTGGCGAGGGCTTTCCTTTATGCGGGATGTCCAAGTATCATTATGACTCTTTGGAATGTAGAGGATACCTCCAGTTCAGTCCTGATGATCGAATTTTACAAGAACATAAAAAATGGATATTCCAAGGACGAAGCACTGAGAAGGGCCAAAGTAAGTTATCTTGAACAAGCTGATCCAATGAAAGCACATCCATACTTCTGGCTGGGATATGTTTCTATTGGGAAACAGACCTCCCTATTCAAAACAAAGGCAGGATATTTTGTTGGCTTAATAATTTTTGTATTTTTAGCAATCGTTTTGGAAAAATGGTATTTCAAGCGGAAAAAAAGAACTAACCGACTAAAATGATTAATTACAACAATGAAGAGCTTCTGAATGGGATCTTACGTAATGACAACGTAATTCTTCAGCACATCTATAAAAATTTCTATTACAAAGTCAACCTGTACATTAAAAAAAACAGTGGGGACGATGATGATGCCAATGATGTTTTTCAAGAGGCAATAATTGTTGTTTACAGAAAATTGAAGGCCAATGATCTCATTATCAATTGCGCTTTTGAAACTTATCTGTATTCCGTCTGTAAATTTCTCTGGTTAAAACAACTTACACGTCTTAAATCGGAAAAAGAAATGATGATGGATCCTACCAACTTTGAGGTGGAATTTGATCATGATTTTTCCGAACTTGTTGAAAAGAATGAGCGGTTCAAACTCTATCAGAAGCATTTTCAATTGTTGGGAAGTGACTGTCAAAAATTACTTCAGCTATTTTTCGATAGGGTGCCATTGAAACAAATTGCTCAGATAATGGGCTTCAGTAGCGAGAAATACGTTAAGAAACGTAAATTTAAGTGCAAAGAATATCTTGTTACCAGCATCAAACAAGATGCAAGTTTCAAAAAAATCGGGCAATAACCTTCTCCTCCATTTTCATTTTTCCTCTTCCGGTTCTACTTTCTGATCAGTATTCTGATTGGCCTTCCTGAGGGTCGCTTTTTCTTTGTAGGTTCCCCTGAACAACTCAAAACATCTGAAACTACAAGGAATTGATCCGTTAAATAGTTCAATCTTCCTCGAAGGTTTTAACCCTATGCTTTTAAAGCCATCTTCTGAACTTGAGATGATCCAGGCAGAATAGCCGGCATATTTCTGTTTCAAAACATCACCAATAGCTTTGTATAAATCCGTAACGGATCTCAACTTAAGTCTCTCACCGTAAGGAGGATTAGTCACGATAATCCCATTTTCAAAAGGGGGATCCAGCTCCATAAAGTCCTTGGTTTCTATCTCAATAACTTTGGAAAGACCGGCATTTTTAATGTTGACGCGGGCAATCGCACAACTCTGAACCGACAAATCTGATCCGAAAATCCGGACTGAAGAATCCCTCTCATAATCCGCATTATAGATTTCAGAGAATAGTGATTCATCAAAGTCCTGCCATTTTTCAAATCCAAACGATTTCCTGTAGATTCCGGCAGGGATTCCTTTTGCGATCATGGCAGCTTCAATGAGGAAAGTGCCGGAACCACACATAGGGTCCAGAAAGTCGGTATTTCCATCCCATCCTGCCAGCATGATCATGCCGGCAGCAAGAACTTCGTTGATCGGGGCCTCCACCTGACCCAATCTGTATCCACGCTTGTGCAGTGATTCACCTGAACTGTCAAGTGATACCTCGCAATAATCCCCCATCAGGTACAGATGGACGATGATATCCGGCTCCTCCGCATTGACAGAAGGCCTCTTTCCTGTTGATTCCCTGAAGTAATCGGCTATAGCATCCTTCACTTTCAGTGATGCATACATTGAATTGACAAACAATTCGGACTGAACAGTACTTTCTATCGCAAAACTTTTCCCAAGTGAAAGGTAATCTGACCAGGGTATACTTTTGGCATGGTTGTACAGGTCCTCTTTCTTATCTACCCTGAACTGAGCAATGGGCTTGAGCACCTTTAAAGCGGTTCGCAAAAGGAAGTTCGCTTTGTACAAAAAGGCCTTGTCGCCCACGAAGGAAACAGCCCTTCGTTCCGGGGTGACTGATTCGGCCCCAAGGGCTCTGAGTTCTCCGGCAAGCACTGGTTCCAGCCCTGCAAATGTCTTGACAACAATCTTAAATTTATTCACGGAAACAGGATCAAATTATTTGACCGCAAAGTAAGTTTTCTTTCCGGATAGTTGAAGCATTCCCCAACAAAGATTATATACCTGCCCCCAGATTAAATTCTGTTGATTTCGCCTTGTTCTGAACAATTTTAGAATAAGGCGGCAAATTGTTGGTTACCCATATGTTGCCACCAATCACAGAATCGTGGCCAATCGTTATCCGTCCAAGGATCGATGCATTTGAATACACCACCACATGGTCTTCAACAATTGGGTGCCGCGGTACTCCTTTCACCGGATTCCCGGATTCATCCAAAGCAAAACTCTTTGCCCCCAAAGTTACACCCTGGTACAAAGTAACATGAGCACCGATAATGGAAGTAGAACCTATCACAATTCCCGTACCGTGGTCTATTGCAAAATAGGGTCCAATGGATGCTTCGGGGTGAATATCAATCCCCGTCTCAGAATGGGCCATCTCCGTAATAATCCTTGGAATCAGAGGAATCCCGTAGCTAACGAGCGTATGTGCAATTCTGTAACTTGAAATGGCCCTGATGGCAGGGTAACAAAAAATGACCTCACTGATACTTTTGGTAGCCGGATCACCCAGGTAAACAGCCTCCACATCCGTAATCAATATCTTTCTCAGTTCTGGTAGCGAGGATATAAACTCTGCTGCATGCCTTTCAGCTTCAGCTTTTCTGAAATCCAGATCAGTACTGACTTCATTGTCGCACATAAAGCAAAGTCCGGCAAGAATTTGCTCTGAAAGAAGATGATAAACCTCATCCACCAACACACCCATATGGTATTGAAAGGTTGTCTGATGAAAGTTATTGGGCCCAAAATATCCCGGAAAAATTATCTGCCTGACCTTATCGACCAAGATCTTCAATTTTTCCGTTGAAGGCATAGGTTCACCAGCGCGCTGAGCATGCGTAACTTCACCTATCCTGGAAATATCAGACAGGTTAAGAACCGCGTCACTTATTGATTCCCTGATCTTTTTCACCGCAAAGTCATTCATACGTTTAAGTTGCTAAATTTATTGTATGTGATATTAGAAGGAACTTATTGTCTGAATTCCATTTTATGAATATAATCACATGACAGACTCAATCCAATTTAACGTGGCAGGGAGGAAAAGGTTATAAAGTTAAATGATTTTATGCTGATTTAGAAATTTCAGTCCGTTCAATAATCTGATTTCTCCTAAACCTTCTACAATCTCAAAAGTGAAACCATGAGAGGTAATCTCATGGCAGTACAATTCAAATAGTTTGTTGCGCATTTCCCCTCCATTTTCCCTGACCGGATCATCAATCCAGGGTAAATCGGGACTGCAAACCAGGAAAAGATCAATCTTAGCGGATGAAATGTATCGCTCAATCCATTCAGGAGAGGATCCGTAAACCACTTCAAACCAGACTTTTGTCATTATCAGCCAGGTATCCATGAACAAAACAGAACTTCCAAAGGAAGCCGAAAACTCTTCTTCCTGCCTGACCTGATATCTTGCAATATTTTCAACATCCTCGTAAGTATAAGGTCGATGAAGTCCTTCTACATACGAGCGGGCATATTCCGGAATCCATGGCACATCCAGATTCAATGCAAGTGCTTCCGTCAAGGTTGTTTTGCCTGTCGATTCTGGTCCGGTGACAACAATTTTCTTCAAACGGGTATCTCCTCCCATATCTCCAGGCTTAGTTCTTTTCTCCATTCAAGGTATCCATAGATGGCCAAAACTGTATATACAAAAAAGAGCAAGGTAGTGGGATACAAACCTTTCACAAGAAACAATCCCATGGATATGGCATCTACCAGTATCCACATCAGCCAATGTTCTATCTTCTTTTGGGTCAGCATCCAGGTTGCCACAATACTGAGCGCAGTGGTAAGTCCGTCCCAAACGGGGACGGGAGAGTCGGTGTATCTCACTAATACAAAAGTAATTACCATGAAAAGCAGAACGGAAACTGCGAACAACTTCAACCACAAAGTACGAGAAGTGATGGTGACGGTTAAAATATTACCTGTTACACTACCGTGATGCCAGCACCACCAGCCGTAAATACTGATGGCCACATAGTAAAACTGGAGTGCCATGTCTGCATATATTTTGGAAGTGAAGAAAACAACTATATAGAATAGTGCATTGAGCAAGCCTGCAGGCCAGGTCAGGAAATGCTGCCTGATTGAAAATCCCAGGTACAAAAACCCGGTTAAAGTTCCGCAAACTTCAACATAGTGATCAATCAGCCATTGGTATATCGCCATGGTACCTGACTTTCAGTAGTGACATTTTACCATTACCGGTTCAGGTAACGGCCATATGCTTTCGGGTCAGAAAGTACCTCCAAAGCCTTTTTAACTTCAGGATCCTCTTCCATCATAATTTTGTAGTAATCTCCTGATTCATACAAATCCCTTACCATCAAAGCACGAATCTGTCTGAAGATAACATCCTGCAAGGCTTTTACACTTGCTTCATCTTTCTTAACCCCTGCTTTTTCTCCAAGTACCATTAATTCATCAATTAAAGCTGGAGAAACCACAAAATTATCCCTGAAGTGCAAGAAATCAGGATATTTGGTTAACAGTTCTTTCCGGTGCTGATCAATGTAACTTACTACAAAAGGAAAGAAAATATTTTTTCTGACCAGCGTATTAAAATAGGTATAATGAAATGATGTATCGAGAGGGACGAAAATGTCCGGCATAATTCCTCCACCACCAAAAACTTTTCGTTTTGTCACCAATGTTTTTGCCATCAGTGAATCGGAATGGGAAATACTATCCTTATTGAAAAGCTCGCCTCTCTCGAATCGCTTGGCGTAATCATTCCGGTAATTTTCGGGGTCATCTTTGTATGGCTTTTGGATGTTTCTCCCTGCCGGTGTATAATAGTGGGCAGTGGTGAGTCGTATCATTGAACCATCATTCATTGGAAAAGGTTGTTGAACAAGACCTTTACCAAAAGACCTTCTTCCAATAAGTACTCCCCTGTCCCAATCCTGTATGGCTCCCGAAACAATTTCAGATGCGGAAGCAGTACCTTCATCAATCAAAAGGATAAGGTTTCCTTTCAGAAAATCTCCATTCGTTGTCGAAAGATAATCTTTCCTTGGACTATGTATGCCTTCGGTGTATACAATCAGTTTATTGGCCTCCAGAAACTGATTGGCCAATTCGTAGGCTGCACCAAGGTATCCACCGCCATTGCCTCTCAGATCAAGTATCATGTTCTTCAATTTAGCCCCTTTCTCAAGTCTATTCATCGCTGAAGTATACTCTTCGATAGTAGTAGCCGAGAATCTGTTAAGTTTGATTAATGCGGTTTCCTTATTGAGAAGGAAAGCAGCATCCAGGCTGTAAATCGGGATTTTATCCCTGATGATGGTAAAATCTAGAGGCGCGGGTATACCACGCCTAACCACCTTTAAAGTGACCGTGGTTCCCTTGGGGCCCCTTAACAGTCCAAATACATCCTGGGTTTTAATTCCGATGGAGGCAATTTTTTTTGAATCAACACGGATAATTCGATCACCTGGCCTCAAACCTACTTTTTCTGACGGACCCCCTGGGATGGTAGTCATTACGATTAATGTATCCTGCAAAATACTGAAGGAAATACCAATACCCTCAAAATTTCCTTCCAATGGCTGGTTCATTTCCTCAACTTCACTTTTGGTAATATAGACTGAGTGAGGATCAAGTTTGGAGAGCATTTCAACAATCGCGTCTTCCGTCAACTTATTGACATTGGCAGTATCTACATAAAACGCATCAATAAGCCTAAGAACACGCCCGAATTTAATTGCCTGATTTTGATAGTCTTGAGCCGAAATGCTCAAAGAGAAAAACAAGGAAGCAAGGAGGAATATCATCTTGCCTGCTGATTGCCATATTTTATTTTTCACGTTGAAACAGATAATAAATGAATACTGAAAGTCTGAACCTTAGCACTAGAATTCAAACATCACAAATATAATAAGATATCACCCACAAATTCTTTTACCGCTAAAAAAGAACGAACCTGAAGGGGTATAAACGGACTGATATCAATAAAAAGCCTGCAATTCTATGCAGAATTGCAGGCTTTTTATTGATCAGTTTTTAGATCAAATTGCAAGTGCAAATTTGCCGGTCACAGCCTCTTTGTACTCGTCAAGTAGATTAACAAACAACTCTTTCACCGAAATAATTCTGTCTGTTCTCCATACATTGCTTCCTGCAAATGCATAACCGTTTCTGAAATTACCCCTGAGGGCAGATGCCAGAGATGCCATGATGCAATAGGGAGCAGTAGCGATGTCACAGGTTTTGACGCAATTGACCGGACAAACAGTAGGCCTTCTTTTCCCATTGTCGACATCATCCAGAAATGAACAACTGATCGCGCGACCTGGCATACCAACAGGACTTTTAATGATTCTCACGTCATCCTCTTTGGCCTTAATATAAGCTTGCTTAAATCCATCAGAGGCATCACATTCGTTCGTGGTAACAAACCTGGTACCCATCTGAACTCCCTGAGCGCCCTTTTCCATGATCATTGCAATGTCCTCCCCGGTATAAATGCCTCCGGCGGCAATGACCGGGATATTTTTCCCGTATTTTTCACCAAATTCATTGGCGACAGCAACAACCTCTTCTATTAAGTTTTCAAGTGAGAAGTTATCGTCAAAAATCTGTTCTACTTTAAATCCCAGATGTCCGCCTGCTTTAGGTCCTTCAACAACAATAGCATCCGGCAGATAATTGAAATTCCCATACCATTTGTTGCAGATCAGGCTGGCTGCTCTGGCTGAGGAAACGATAGGGACAAGTTTAGTTTCTGAATCCGGCGTTAGATATTTAGGCAAATCCAACGGAAGACCCGCACCTGAAAAGATAATATTGACCTTTTCAGCGATGGAAGTATTCACTAAATCAGGATAATTCGATAAAGCAACCATGATATTAACCCCAATGATCCCCTGGGATTTTTCCCGAGTCTTACGAATCTCTGTAGTTAGACCGTAAATGCAGTTTTCCAAATAATCCGAAGAATGATCCTTGTAAAGAAATCCAATTCCAGCAGGAGAGATTACACCTACTCCACCTTCATTCGCGACCGCGGAAGCCAGTCCTGATAAGGAAACACCAACCCCCATACCACCCTGAATAATGGGCAACTTTATTTTCAGTCCTCCAATGTCCAATACTTTCATTTTTGCTGAGCTTTAAACTTTACCATAATAAATTACGGAGCAATGGTAAGTATAGAATAATTGCCTACCAAAAAAAAGGGTCATGCGACCCATAAATGGTTGAAAACACAAGATTATGGGACGAAATGCAATTTCCGGGGGACGAAATGCACGATT
Source organism: Prolixibacteraceae bacterium (assembly GCA_037129695.1). Taxonomy (GTDB): domain Bacteria; phylum Bacteroidota; class Bacteroidia; order Bacteroidales; family Prolixibacteraceae; genus CAINVV01. The sequence goes on along the minus strand of JBAXUL010000025.1, from coordinate 2,386 downwards.
GCAGTTGACGAAAAACTGCTTAACTAAGTTTTTCCTTGAAAACAGCAATCCAGTTTCTGGAGACAGGCACAGTAAATTCTACCCTGTCAATCTCCAGATGATAACCCTTGGCGGTTCTTTTCATTTTGACCACCTTGTTGATGTTGACCATCCAGCAGCGGTGACATTTTAGCATCACATCGGAGGTTTCAAGGGCTTTTTCCACATTGGTAAACGATTGGCGGAACAATCGTCTGCGGACCGCCAATTTACGGTCAATCCAGTAAATCTCAACGTAATTGCCTGAAGAGTGTATGAGCAATACGCGTTCAACTTCCTCTGCAAATGCCTGCTTTCTATTTTCTGCCACCAAATGAACTGACTCCTGATCTGCCGGATTCTGAAATGCATTGATTTCCTCTTTCAGCCAGCTTTTCCCTGAATCGATCATGTTGACAACCTTCAGCTTCATTGACCTGTTGTAACTGATCAGATTAAAAAGAATCAGTGGCAAAAGAGACAAGGCGCCTGTTCTGAAATAAGGAAGATCGGTAAATAAAGTAATTTTTGCCAGCCATGCCATCAGGGTAAAAACTGCAAAAAGGTTACTGAACATCCAGAAATTCCAAATGAGTTCCTTCCGGATAGTCCAATTGGCAGGATTGAATAATTGTGTAAAAATTCCGGGAAGGATCAAGGTATTCAGAAAAAGTGTTGCCGCAGTCAGCAGCCCGGCTCCCAGCACAAAATAGGCATCATGCTCCGACTTAAGAAAATTAATTCCAAGCGGCTGTATATACAGGACAATAAGAATAAAACCAACACTGACCATTAATATGGTTCGAGCGTTGTGTTTAAAATTATTATTGAACTGATATGGCTGATTAAAATTCTCAAACATCTTTCGTAATATCTATCGTCCTAAAACAGAAAAAATTGAAAATCAGTAATTAAAATGCGATTTCACGGGTTGCACATTCCCACTTAAAAAGATTTCACGTTCCTCTTTCTTCCCTTTGATGCTACCTTCAATTATGTTGTCTCCCTTGTTCATTTTACCTTTAAAAATCAGTGTTTTTTCACGATCAGTAATGACAAAGGAAAATTGAATATTCCCTTTGGTGCTCTCCTTCAGCATGAAATCTGATATTTGACCGTTGATTTGATCAGAACCGGAGAAAGTATTGATGTGAAGGGAAACAGATTTATGCATCATCATTTTGTCCTTACTGACAGTAATGAAATTTCCTTCCGGCTCGATTCCTTCCACTTTACCGGCATTATCGACAAACGAATAAAAACTCACCAGAAAAACACTGTCTTTTAAAGCGTTAACTGCAGACAGGTATTCACGTTGCCTCTCCCCGTTTCCAATGACGGATTTCTTCTTTTCAACCGGCATCGTTCTGGCAGAAAAAGAACTCCCTGCTGATATAAAGATAAGACACACCAGCAGAATCGTAAAATTTATTCTCATTGAATTAATAATAGTTGACGTAGTATTTCTCATTTTGATTTCCCAACAACTTTGATCTGAATAAACAAATCACATGAAATTGTCAGTATTTACAAACCAGATACTCCAGTGATCTGCAAAACCCCACAAAGGCAAAGAGCTAGTTGATCCTCGATTTTATGTGACCTCCGGAAACCCAATTATGCCACTTTAACCTAATATTGGTTATGCCGGCAGAAGGCGATGTAAATCCAATCGTGAATTCCATGAGTACTTACGGATATTCAATAATTTATCCACTCTATTGACGAGTGAAATATAGTTTTTATTTTGAGAAAATACACTTTCCTGGCTAAAAAAAGCAAAAGCCCCGGAGTTCTTCCGGGGCTTTGCGGTCTGGACGGGACTCGAACCCGCGACCCCCTGCGTGACAGGCAGGTATTCTAACCAACTGAACTACCAAACCAAAAAATTATAAGAACTTAGTATGCGGTCTGGACGGGACTCGAACCCGCGACCCCCTGCGTGACAGGCAGGTATTCTAACCAACTGAACTACCAAACCAAAGTACTCAAAGGCTACCCTAAAAGCAGTGCAAATATACGACTAGTTTTGCTTATCTGCAATGGACTTTCAAAAAAATAGAACACAGCATCCATTTCAACTTCTATTTCCTTGAGATTCAACCGGTACTTGTTCAAATGAAACCGATAGATTGGTATAAAATACAATTGATAGGATCAGAAGGTTTTTGAGAAGACCCTGACAACCCGCAAATTTAGGGTTTGAAAAAGGAAAAATGGACACTGCCGTATACTCTCTGCTCCACAAGATTGGGATGTGATGCAAAATTATCACTCTTGCCATGTTCAAGAATGAATAATCCTCCGGCATTTATCAATTCATGCTTCAATACCAGATCAGGAATCTCTTTGAGGGAGCTTAACTGAT
>JBAXUL010000249.1:0-2437 GCA_037129695.1 Prolixibacteraceae bacterium | reverse complement strand
GGGAGTGGGGGAAGCAAAACAAAAACGTTTAAAATTTCCAACCGCGAATATTTTGTGAGTTATAATCCTTGTCAATTCAAAAAAAAACTGTAAATTGGTAACTGCCTGATTCCCTTTCAAAAGTCTATTTTTTCGAGTTAGAAAAGCCTTTCAAAATCTAAACCGATCGTCATGAAAAGTATTATGAATCCATTTGCAAAAGTAGCATCTGCTATTTTTGGAATCATCGCGCTCCTCCATCTTCTGAGACTGACTTTCCAATATCCGGAAATCGTCGTGGGCGACTTTAAGGTGCCATTGTGGATCAGTATCATCGGATTGATTGTTACTGCCGTACTCTGCATTGGGTTGTGGAAAGAGGCAATAAGGAAAGGCTAACTTCTGAAAATGGAAACCTGACTTTGGCTGAGTGGGATTGTCCATCCAAGTAACTGTCAAATGGAATAGGAGCTGGTTCACAGGAACTTCTCCGCAGTTAATCATGGGAACAGAAGTCGATGTCCCGCAAAAGTTCAAACCCTAAACCCTATGCCATAGAATTGGCAGAGTTGCCTGAAAATCTCAAGCCATGAATGGATCCTGGTAATTGCTTTGGGATTTTCATTTCGCTGTCCTTCAGATTGGTGGCACCAAGAAATATTGAGATAACCATGAAGTATCTTTTTAAAGGCATGAATTGTGTCATTCTGGTCCTTATTGCATTTGGCAGTTATGGCACAATAAAAGATGAAATGTCACCGGCATTTGACAAAGCCTTGTATAACATACTCGATCTCAAAACAGTGACGGCTCAGCGTATGTTAGACCTCGAGACCACTAAACTATCCGGCACTTTCAACCTGTATCTTGAATACCTGAACAACTGGAACAGTGTGATTGAAACTGTGGTGTATGAAGATCAGGAGAGGTATCAAAAGTACATGGAAACGTTGAATGTCCGGTTGGCCGGAATTGATGAACGGGCAGACAAATCATCCCCGTCCTATCACATTCTTCTGGCCGAAATCTATGGTCAGGCAGGGCTGGTCAATATTTTGTTTGGCGACTATTTTTCCGGATTCCTGAAGATTATGAAGGCCAACAAAAATGTTCAGCTAAATATTGAAAAGCATCCGGGTTACTGGCGAAACCACAAGCTGAGTGGAGTGCTGAATGTGGTGTTGGACCAGATGTCTACCCTGTTGAAAGTCGTTGCTCGGGTATTTAATTTAAGGGGTGATCCATTGACGGGGTTTGAGCAACTGGGACAATATCTCAAAGATGTGGCGGATTATCCGGGCTTGAAAATGGAGGCACTCCTGTATTACAGTTTTGCCTTGAAGGTTGCCAAAGCCGACGAAAGGGCCTATGTCCTGTTTAAGGAGCATCTGGTACCTGATCAATCTCCTGTTCTTGCCCTTTTTCTCCAGGCCAATATCATGTATTTTACGGGTCGGAACGAGGAAGCCATGAAGATGATGACAAAATATTCGGATGCTGTGTTTGAAGTACCTTTTGTTTTCAAGGATTATTTATACAGCAAAGTAAAATTTAATCGTCTGGATTCAGACACGGATATCTACCTGAAGAGATTTCTGCAAAACACAAAACTTAAAAACTACAAACGGGAAATAACCAATATGCTATCCCTTCATTATTTTATGCAGGGCAATATCACCGAATATTACCATTACAAACAGATGATTGAGGCCTGCCCCAAAGCCGCCGCCGAAAGGGACAGGGAGGCAGATGCTGATCAAAGAAGGCCCTATCTGCCGCACTTGAACCTGCTGAAAGCAAGATACCTGGTCATGGGAGGATATTACATGGAGGTGCAGAATATTCTGACAACAATCAATCCGGATGAATTCAATCAGAAAGCCTATCTGACCGAATATGATCTCATCTATGCAAAAGTCAAATACAACACCAATCTTTTGCCTGAAGCCCTTCAGTTTTGTGAAAAAGCCATTGCCAATGGAAAGGATTGTGATGAACACTATGCGGCTGAAGCTGCACTATTGGCAGGCGATATTTCACTGAAGGCGGGTGACAGGATGGAAGCTGCAAGATATTTTCAGATGGCGCTGATGATAAAGGGACAAAATGACATATTCATCGAACTCATTGAAAAGAAAGCAAATAACAGGCTAAAGGGTATCTGAGCAAATGAGATTTTTGTTTGATAATAATCATTAATTTAACTGAGTCATTTTTAAAGATAATATGAACTTATTCTAATTAATTGAATGGAAAACAGGCGTGCATTTATCAAAAAAGCTTCGGTCTCTTCAGCCGGAATCACTCTTACTTCAGCTGCTTTTGGATTCACAGCCAAAAGCTATAAAAACATCATCGGTGCAAACGACCGGATACATGTAGCAGCAATCGGACTGAACGGCCGGGGCAACAGCATGGTAGGTACTATTGCCAAACAAAAAAATACGGAAGTGTCCTG
>JBAXUL010000248.1:0-2453 GCA_037129695.1 Prolixibacteraceae bacterium | reverse complement strand
CGAATCGTCGAATTTTATTCTTCGATTTCAATAATCGCCTCGATTTCTACCGGACAATTTGCCGGAAGACTTGCTACCCCGATGGCACTCCTTGCTCCTACTCCGAACTCAGTACCAAAAACCTCTTCAATTAACTCGCTGCAACCATTGATGATGTATGGATGTTTGTCAAAATCAGGTATTGCATTCACCATTCCGAAGAGTTTGACGACCCTTTTCACCTTGTTCAACGAGCCAAGTTCATGGCGAAGTGTAGCCAATATCGCCATACCTACAGCCCGGGCAGCTTGTTTAGCCTCGTCCATCTCGAATTCAACTCCGACTTTCCCTTGAATAAGTGTACCATCCGGACGGCTTGGGAGATGACCAGAGAGGTAGGCAAGGTTGCCGACCACGACAAGGGGACGATACAATCCTTTGGGGGCAGAAACTGCGGGTAATTGAAGATTAAGTTCTTTAATTCTGGCTTCGTAATCCATGATATGTATTTTTACGTTTTTTAAAACTGTTTGAAATATTATTATTCGGAGCTTTTTTTTTCCTTCGACAAGCTCAGGGACCGATGTCGTCAAGTAATTTGGGGTAGAAAGACACTTCGACAAGCTCAGTGTCCGGAAAAAATCAATCATGTCAAACCCAAAAAATTGAAAGTATTACAACAAATCATTCTGCAGCAATAATATTACCGTTGAAAAGGTAAAAAATACCACCATAAAAGCAGCAATAATCAATGTCTCCAATTCATGAATGGTTAGCTTGTTGCGTTGGAAAGGATGAACAGGAAAAGCACGGCTTTCCACCACTATCAGCAATTTGAAGACAGCCCAGCCGACGAGGATCCCAACCAGCATTCCTCCAAGAATATCACCGGGATAGTGAACACCCAGGTAAATGCGGGTATAGGCAATTACCAGCGCCCACACACAGATGAAAACTGCGTAGCCCCTGCTTCGGAAAAGCAAGGCAGAAAATGTGGCAAATGAAAAGGCATTGGCCGCATGTGCGGAAACGAATCCAAAGGATCCTCCCTTGTTAAAAAAGATGTGTGCAAGAGGTGCTACCGCCGGATCATTCGAAGGACGGAGTCTCATTACGGAATGCTTGAAAACATTGGAGATCTGATCAGAAAACAGAAGAATCAATACTAATCCAACAATTACGGGGACTGATTTTCTGCCGTATTTCCGGATCATGATGTATAATGTCACACCATAAAACAATAACCAAGTTGGTGTGAATGTAAACAAGGTCATCACATAATCCATCAGTTCGTTGTGATAACCGTTAAGGTACAGAAATGCAGATTTGTCCCAATCGGATATTGTCTGAATCACTCCCATTTTTATTTCATTTGTTTAAATATTGTTTTTCATAGGCCAAATGGAATTCGCAAGGATAATAATCATCTCCTGGTGATTCCCAATCAGGTTCATTTCATGAATTTAATAGTTTCCAGATTTCGTCTTTCAAAATTACAATTCCATAACCGGATACTGAAGAGATAAAGGTATGCGGAATATTAACAAATTCCTTACTGATCTCGCTCATCAGTTCCTTGTCAAGCATATCTGATTTTGAAATAGCAACAAATCTTTGTTTATCAAGCAACTCCGGATTAAACATATCCAGTTCATTGAGCAATATATCCAGCTCTTTCCGGTGGTTCTTGCTGTCGGCAGGAATCATGAAAAGCAGGATAGAATTGCGTTCGATGTGACGTAAAAAACGCAGTCCAAGGCCTCGGCCTTCGTGCGCACCTTCGATGATTCCGGGAATATCAGCCATGACAAAAGATTGTTCATCCCGGTAGGCAACAATACCCAAATTGGGTACAAGGGTAGTAAAAGGATAATCTGCAATCTCTGGTTTGGCCGCAGAGACAACAGATAACAGGGTCGATTTACCCGCGTTCGGGAATCCAACCAATCCAACATCCGCCAATATTTTCAACTCAAGAATTTTCCAGCCTTCTTCTTCGTCTTCACCGGGTTGCGCATACCTTGGAGTCTGGTGGGTAGCGCTTTTAAAATTGACGTTCCCTAGTCCTCCCCTGCCACCTTTTACCAGTATATGGGTCTGCTCGTGTTCTGTTATTTCAAAAAGTACTTCACCCGTTTCCGCGTCTTTGGCAACTGTCCCGAGTGGAACTTCGAGGATGATGTCCTCACCATCCTTGCCATGACTACGTGAAGCACCCCCGGATTCACCAAATTCAGCATAAATATGCTTCCTGTATTTCAGGTGCAAAAGGGTCCACATTTGCGAGTTACCGCGAAGAATTATATGGCCTCCCCTTCCGCCATCTCCGCCATCCGGTCCGCCTTTGGCAGCAAATTTCTCTCTGCGGAAGTGTTTTGACCCCGCACCACCATGGCCCGAGCGGCACATGATCTTCACATAATCTACAAAATTCGTTTCTGCCATTGATCCTTTTATCGGTTGCCGCAAAGGTA
>JBAXUL010000247.1:0-2483 GCA_037129695.1 Prolixibacteraceae bacterium | reverse complement strand
GAAGCTACTCTCTTGATACCTTCTATCGGGTTGAATACAGTTGAACCGCCATCCTTGATAGGAATGGTCAAATTGATGATGGAGTTGCATCTTCAATTTGATTTGTTGGAGATGACCATGGAGTGGGAGAGGTACGGGTTGGTAATCATTCCTGAGGAATTGATACTGGACAACCAAACCATCAACCGCATACATCAGTTTGTTTCGAAAGGAGGTTCGGTCATTGTCAGTCACAATGGGGGAGTTCAGAAAGAGACCCAAAAATCATGGCTCGAAAAATATGGATTGGAATACAAAGGGAAATCGCCCTTCAATCCTGCTTTTTTGGTAGCTGATGATCATTTTGTTCCCGATATGCCAGGTTATGCCTATGCCTTGTATGGAGGCGCATCGCAATGGAAGGCAAATACCCCGGCAAAGTCGTTGGCCAACCTGGGAGAGCCGCTCTTTCAGCGTTCAGCCGAACATTTTACCAGTCACAACCAGAGTCCTTTCGATCATGTTACCGACTATTCGGTTCTTGCAACCAGCGGAAATATTGGGTTGATCGGATTTCCGATAGGACAAGCCTATTACGATAAAGGATATTGGATTTACCGGGAGGCTTTCTTGAAATTGGTCAATCAGGTATTGCCAAATCGCCTGGTTGAAACCAATGCTCCTTTGAACAGCGAAATAACCGTGACCTATCAACCAGCCAACAAGGAAGAAAACCGGCCCGAAAGGTACATCGTGCACATCATCAACTGGTCGGTCAACCGAAAAACGCCCTCCCATCCGGAAGTGCATGAAGATCCGGTTGCCTTGACAGACATTTGGGTGAAACTGAGTGTTCCAATCAGCAATGTAGCTGTAAGTACGGTGGTTGCCGGTGAAAAACTAAAACATCAGTTAATTAATTCGGGAATAAGGGTTACCATTCCCAAAATAGAAATAAGTGAGATGGTTTGCTTTACGGTAATTTGATGCTATATTTGGGTTGGTTTTAACCAACTTTCTACGCATGGATTTTGATTCGGTATTCCGGAAATACCACCATCGGCTCTATTTGTTCACACTGAAATTTATTGAAAATGAAAGTGATGCATTGGATATCGTCCAGAATGTCTTCCTTTCGGTGTGGGAAAATGAAAAGTTAGGTGTCGATGAGTTGAAGATTCAATCCTATCTGTTCAATGCCGTAAAAAACAGTTGCTTGAACTATATCAAACACCGGAAAATCATCCGGAAATACGAGCAGATTGCAGCAGCTGAATTAAAGGAATTGGAAGCCTTTCATTACCAGTCAGACGAGAATTCACTGATAGAAAAAGAGACTTTGCAGCAACTGGAAAAAGCCATCAATTCGTTGTTGCCTATTTACAAAGAGGTTATAGTTTTAAGCCGGTACGAAGGACTTAAAAACAAGGAGATTGCCACGCAACTGAATATCCCCTTGCGAACAGTTGAGACCCGTATTTTCAGGGCACTTACCCTGCTCAAAGAGAAGATATCACCCAAGACTTTCTTCCTTCTGATGCTATTAAGGAACAGAAATGAGAGAGCGTCTTAGTTTTTGCTCATCTAGTGCTTATTTTTATTGTCGCGCAAAGCACGCAAAGTCACGCAATGGAAAAACGTCCAAATCTATAAACCAAAACTTAAGTGTTGGATGGTAATCGTGTTGCATTTAATCTTCTTTGCGAAACCTTGCGTGCTTTGCGCGACATAATTGCCTGTCCGCATAAGACCGGAAAAATTATATTCAGTTTTCTGACGTAGTTTTCCTCCCTTGGTTGTTATTATGGTATCAAACGCAACCAAGATCAATGAAAGAAACATACAACGACACGGAAAATTTGATCGCTCGTCATTTTGACGGGGAATGCAGTGAGGTCGAAACCGCAACACTGCTAGCCTGGGTCAATGAGTCGGATAAAAACAAAAGCGAATTTATTGCCTTAAAAGACCTGTGGGATTCCTCCCGGAGAATAGCGGATCACACAGAAGTTCAATTGGCTAAGTTTTACAAGGAGCAATACTTCCGGAGCAGAAAATCAAGAATGCTGTTTGTTCGCAGTGCGGTGGCTGTAGCCGCTGTTCTGCTGTTGGCTTTGGTCATCAATATCTTTTTACCGACAACTTCGGAGAAAAGCATTGATGGGTACCAGGTAGTCACTGTCCCTTTGGGTTCTCGTTCCAAAGTTACCCTGGCCGATGGTACTGAAATCAATTTAAATTCGGGCAGTGAACTCACTTACGCCAATTCATATACCAGTCAGAACAGAAACGTTACCCTCTCGGGTGAGGCCTTCTTTCAGGTGAAATCTGATGCAAAACATCCATTCCTGGTTAAAACGAAAAACTTTGATATCCGGGTCACAGGAACCCGGTTCAATGTTTGTGCCTACAGTGAAGATGTTTTGGCTTCCACGACACTTGCCGAAGGAAAGTCAAATCTTCACCTTCACCATTTGAAACAGGAGTTTGTGCTCTAACCGGGG
>JBAXUL010000246.1:0-2499 GCA_037129695.1 Prolixibacteraceae bacterium | reverse complement strand
CAAAGAGAAGTGTAGGTCACGCAAGGTTCGCAAGGTATCGCAAAGAAAGACAGTTGGTTAAAGATTGTTTGCGATCCTTGTGATGCCGTCTCTCATTAATTCAACATTAAAATTCACTAGTAATCCTAACTTCTTATCGGATAAACGTAAATAGGTAAGCAGTGTTTTGAAAAATACAGGAGACATTACCTCGACAGATTTGATTTCCACAATTACCTTATGTTCCACAATGATATCTGCCCGAAATCCCAAATCCATTTTCACATTGTCATATATAACCTGAATTCCTTGTTGTCTCTGAAAATGTAGATTTAACTTACTTAGCTCATAACACAACGCTGACTCATACACTGACTCAAGCAGTCCGGGTCCCATTTTTGAATGAACTTTCATAAAAAGGTTAACCAGAATTCTGGAGATCTCATTTTCTGTCATTGTCTTGAATTTTTGCGCTTTGTTCTACAACAAGTTACAGAAAATTTATAACAATTCAAAATGATGATTATTTGGGTCACGCAAAGCTCGCAAAGTTACGCATAGAAAAAACGATGCAGATTAAAGGGGGCATTTTGCAACTGACCACGCCCGAACCGACCTTCATAAAGAATTTTCTTTGCGTAACTTTGCGAGCTTTGCGTGACCTATTTTCTCTTTTCGAACCTTTTCGGGTCTTGTGCGACCCATTTATCCTACAAAAGCACCCATTCATAAATTCCGGGCACTCCGGAAAAATCTCTGAGTACGAGTCGTACCTTTTGTGCGGTGAAGCCGGATAATTTGATTTCAGACTTGCTGCCGATGGTTTTACCCAGAAAGGCGGTTTTCCAGGTATCACCTTTCCTGTACTGCAGTTCGAACGCTTTGACGGCATTTCCGCTCTCATAAATAATTGCCTTCGAGATTTTTTCCTGCTTGCCAAGATCAATTTCAGCCCATGGCGTCTTGTCGTCAACCGAGGGAGACCAGTATTGTCCAACCCAGTCGCCATTGTTGATGGAATTGATTCCTCTCCAGTGAGGATCAGGATTGGAGGAAGCTGTTGCTGTCTTTTGAAAGGAGAGTGATTGTGAGGCTATTTCCATCGGTTTCAGTTTCATAACATTTTCTGCCATTTCAATTTCAACGATGGTATTGATTGGTTGAAGGGATTCGCCGGCAAACTCAAGAACGGTTTTGCCCTCTTTTTTGCTCATTTTTATTTTCCTACCCGATGCCAATTTGCAATTTTTGATTTCCATCCCCAAATCAGGCAATTCAATTTTAACCGCATTTCCATTCCATTTAAGAATATGCAGGAAGAGGGTGTTCCCCCTTCTGGTACTGACTCCCCAGTCGGTCGGTTTGAATGGGCCGCCACGTGTGCCGTAAATGGATTGTCCATATTTTTCGAGCCATTGCCCCATCTCCTTCAATCGTTCAACCTGAAACGGTTCAATGGTGCCATCTGCCATAGGACCTACATTGAAGAGCAGGTTGCCATCGCCGCCTGCCGTGCGAATCAAAGAGTGAAGACACTGTTCCAGGGATTTCACCTCATCGTTGGGTTTCCATGCCCATTGGTTGGCGATGGTCATGCAACTTTCCCACGGACGGTCGTTCTGAAATCCTCCGACACGCTGTTCGGGTGTGTCAAAATCACCTTTGGCGCCGGTGCGGTTGTTGACAATGATGTCTGGCTGGATGGCGTGGGCAAAGTCGATTACACCCTGTCCGCGGTTAGAATCAAATCTTTGCGGAACATCGAACCAAAGTACGAAGAGTGGACCATAATTCACCAGCAATTCGGCTACTTGCTTCTTCAGATAGTTGGTATAGGCATCAAGGTCGTAGACGGGCCTGTTTGTCTTCCCTCCCGGACTGGTTAAAGGGAAATCCGGATGATGCCAGTCGGTGGTCGAATAATAGGTGCCAAAAGCGATCCCCTGCTTTTTACAGGCCTCCGACAGTTCTTTCACCACATCGCGTCCTAACGGGGAATTCATGATATTGAAGTCTGTCTGACGGGTATTCCATAAACAGAAACCGTCGTGGTGCTTGGAGGTCAGGATGATGTATTTCATGCCCGCTGATTTGGCCACGCTGACCCACTTGTTGGCATCGAAATTGGGAGCATCGAATTTTTTATAGAGATTGTCGTATTCGCCGACAGGAATCTCCCGACCCCGCGACCATCCTATCTCGGTCCCTTTGAGGGTTACAGGTCCCCAGTGGATAAACATCCCAAACCGGGCATCTTTCCATTCCTCAATTTTTTGCTTGTTGTTGGAGACGAATTGTCCTGAACTTAAAGTCCAGATAGACAAAAAAACCAAAATAGAAATTATTCTTTTCATGATAGTATGATTAAAGCAACACGATTATTCATAGGGATAAAATTAGACAAATGATTCTTCATTTGAAATAAATTATCGATGCAAGGCACGCAAAGTGGCGCAAAGAGAAAGGAATGTCTCGCAAAGCACGCAAAGTGGCGCAAAGAGAAAAGTAGGTCGCGCAAAG
>JBAXUL010000245.1:0-2536 GCA_037129695.1 Prolixibacteraceae bacterium | reverse complement strand
ACAAACAGTTCGCCCCTTCGGGGCTTAACCCCGGATTTTCCTTGTACAAGTCAGCCGACAGAAGGCAGCCACAAGAGCCGCCCCGACCTTCGTCTTTCCGTCTTTCCATCAATTTTCACGCTTTCGACTGCCATCGTTCGTCCTTCAGCCTTTTTTTAAACAAAGGAAAGGTGATAACACCTGCCAGAATGTAAGGCAAGAGCATCAAAAGCGGGAGGATGGCTTCATGCACGGGCTCCCCGCGCAGCGACTGACTAAGAAAAACCTTCAGCCAGAACGTATAAGGAAACACAAAAGAGAAGATTTTGGCCACCAAGGGCATTCCCATGGCCGGAAAGGTAAGTCCGGAAAAGGTAAGGGCCATCATGGTATAAGCACTTCCCAGAGAGAGCGTTAACCTGAGATTGACGGTAAGCGTCAGCAGAACGACGGCCATGGCCTGGTAAGCCAGAATCAGCAGGAGTTCAGAAAAAAGAACAAGAGCCAGCGATCCGTTCAGCGGGGTTCCCATCACCCTGATGAGCAGAATATTCATGAACATCAGTCCGCCATAAAATAGCAGAATATAGGGGATCATTTTCCCGATAAGGGCCACCGTGGTACTCTCTCCGGCATTGTGAATCCAATCTTCGCCGGTTCCGTCCTTCATCTCCATGCCAATCGCATAGGATGTCCCAAGGAAAATAAACACCACCGCCAGCAGAGGCATCAATCCCATCATCAGGAAATAAGCATAGTTGCCATAAGGATTGAACAACAGGTGAACATCGGTTTTAACCGGTAGGACCCTTGACATCGCATCTTCCTGACGAATTCCCTTTTTGACCATTGTCTGCATCTTGACCCCACCTGAAAACGTTGATAACGCTGTGACCAATTGCGACTGCAGCACTCCTCCTTTCACTACATTGGTATTGTTCAGGTAAAGCGCCAGTTCGGTCTGAACTCCCTTTTGTACGGATTTTTCAAGCCCGTCGGGGATATAGATGACAGCATCTGCCTCGCCTTTGATCATTCTGCCTTTGGCCTCCTCCAGAGAAACCGACTTAAAGGCAACGTTCGCGGCTGGAAGGGCATCAATCATCCGTGCAATTTTTCGTGACAGTTGCGTCTGATCATTGTCAACCACAGTAACTGGCAAATCCCTCACCACAGCCCCTGAAAACATCCAGCTAACCAACAGAAATACTGCCACAGGACCTAATATCGTTGTAAACAGCAGTACCCAGCTGCCTGCAATTCTGCCAAGTTCCCTTCTGACAGTCCTGATAAGGGAGGAGTGCAGAAAACGATCTGATTGCTGTTTAAATCTCATCTTTCTAATGGGTTTTCCTCACGCGGTCCCAGTTGACTATCGCGCTCATTCCGGGTCTCAGACCTTCGATTTTATCGGCAGGAACAGCCTGTACCTCAAATGTTTTCAGATCAAAGTCACCTCTGGTTTTGGTGGCGTTCCAGGTGGCAAAATCGCCGAGGACACTGATGAAAGTTACCCTCAGCGCAACCTCGTTCATCCCAAGGGCAGGAAATCTGGCAGGAATAATGCTTCCTTTCTTGATGGCTGCCAGCAAATCTTCCCTCAGGTTGAAAGTAACCCATACATCGGATAGATCGACCAGGGTAACTACCGGATATCCCGCAGGAATGAGTTCTCCTCTTTCGGCCAACACATTGGCAACTTCACCTTTGACCGGCGCTGTGATTCTCCTTTCGTTCAGGTAGGAACTCACCTCGCTCATGACACCTTCGGCCTGCAAAACCATAGCTCCTGCCGCGTCCTTGTCCTCATAGCGTGCCCCATTCCGGGCTTTATCATAGAGCGAACGGGCTGCTTTTTCCATCTCAACAGCTGCCTTCATTTTGGTTTCCATTTCGTCCTTTTGCTGTTCAGGAATTACACCGTCCCTGTACAAATTCTGAATGCGCGAAAAGGTTTTTCTGGCGTATTCGGAGGCAGCAAAGGCTGTCTGCCAGTTGTTGAAGGCAGCCTGGATGTCCTCTTTCTGAGCACCGTTGTAGGCTTTGTCGAGCTGAGCTCCTGCCGCAAGTCTGACTGCTGAAGCCTGATTGTACTTCGCTTCCAGCTCAGGTGAACTGAGCGTGAAAAGAAGCATCCCAGGTGATATTTCATCTCCTTTTTTGACACCCAGGCTGTCGATCCGGCCGATGAGCTTCGAAGCCACCTTGATCTGGGTAGCCTCCACCTCTCCCTGTATTTCCAGTGGAACCGGCAGGCTAACAATGATGATCGCGTATACGATAAACGACAGCAGTATCACAAGTCCACCGGCAATAATAGATCTTTTCGTTCTGTTCATATTTAGTATTTAATTCATTTCCAATTCATTACAAGAAGGTTAGCATTGATTTTAGTCATCCTGGATTATGCTTATCTTTCGACCTCCGTGACTTTCCGTCCGAAACTATGATCTACCATTCCCCGATATTCTACCGCGGACGGTGAACTCCGGGCATTCCTTTCCAGGGGTTCCGCTGCGCTCCACCCCTGGCTACAAACAGTTCGCCCCTTCGGGGC
>JBAXUL010000244.1:0-2563 GCA_037129695.1 Prolixibacteraceae bacterium | reverse complement strand
AACTTTACATAAATACTTTGCATAAATATTATTGCTTTTTTTAATTCCGGCAATGGTGCCAGCATAAAAAGCAATAATATGAAACAATTACAAACAGTACAAGAACTGATGGATGGTTGCGTTCATTTTTTTGAGCAACAATCCTATTCTCCTAAACGAATTGAATTCTACAGGTTTTTGTGGAAAAAGAAGCTGATTCCATTTATGCTTCAAAAATCATTTTTGTATTATGATCCTTCGGTTGGAGATGAGTATATTCGCTATAATATCGATGGTAGCATTTTCACCCCTATTGAACGGGAAATTATCAGAAGTATAAAAGTATTGAATGAGTTCCAAGAAAAAGGGACAATCCGCAGAGCCTACCGCAAGCCAATTACTCGAGAGTTATCCGGAGAGATAGGTTGTTTAATGAATAGATACCTTTTGCATTTGGAGTCCTTACGCCGCAGCAAAATAACAATTTCAGCTCACCGATTATTTCTTTCCAGATTTCTTGTCTATCTGAAAAACAAACAAATATCTAATATTGAAGAAGTTAGAGAAGAACATATTTTGTCTTTTGTTTCGACTCAGACTAAAAATCAGATAGGCGTTGTATCTGCCATCAGATTATATTTTAGGTTTCTGTTTGAGGAACGCGTCATAAAGCTTGATTTATCTACAGTTATCCAAAATTACAAGTGGGTCAGAACAGCAAAATTACCTTCGGTTTATACTGCAAAGGAGGTATTCGAAATAGAGTCATCCATAAACAGAAACAATGCTACCGGTAAAAGAGACTATGCCATGACTCTGTTGGCTTCACGGCTGGGACTGAGAGCATCAGATATTGCTCACCTGACTTTCCGCAACATCGACTGGGAGAATAGCACAATTAAACTATCCCAGTTTAAAACTGGCAAAGTGATTGACCTTCCATTGCTTGCAGATGTAGGGGAAGCAATTATCGATTATCTCAAATATGGCCGCAAAAGATCAGCATCACCATATATTTTCCTTTATACCCGCGCCCCATTCACCGCCATGACAAATGGTTCCATTTCTTGTGCTCTTGGTTATATAGTAGGTTCATCCGGGGTCGATACAACCGCGAGAAGGCACGGACCGCATGCCATGCGCCACAGTCTGGCCAGTCGATTTTTGGAAAACCAGGTATCATTACCTGTTATCTCCGAGGCTTTGGGACACCAAAGTACCACAAAAACAATGTCTTATCTTAGAATAGATGTTGAATCGTTACGGCAATGTGCATTGAACGTTCCGATTGTGGAACCATCATTTTATGAGCAGGAAGGAGGCACCTTCTATGAATAAGTTCAATTACGGCAGCATCTATGCCCCTTATTTCAAGCAGTTTATTGTCATGAAGAAAGGGCTCGGTTATGTGTCCTTGCGTACTGAATGGGTCTTTCTTGAGTTTGACAATTTTTTCATTACCAACAACATAACAACCATTGGAATAACCAGGCAACAAGTTGAACTGTGGCGTGCTACAAGGATAAACGATGCATTGTCGACAATTTGCACAAAATACATTATCCTTTCACAATTCTGTAAGTATATGTGCAAGGTTGGTTATGACTGTTACATCCCGAGAAGCCCTGTTTATCCTCCCAGAAACAGTTTTAAACCCCACATCTACTCTAACCGGGAAATGGCAGACATCTTCCATGCCTGCGATCATATGCGTTTGTATAACAAGCACATGTCCACCATCCTGTTTGTTATACCAATCATCATTCGTCTGCTGTATGCAACCGGTCTTAGGGTAAGCGAAGCATTGGCCTTGAAGAACAAGGATGTGGACTTTAACCAGCGATGCTTACTGATCAGAAAAAGCAAGAACGGGGAGGAACGTATTGCTCCCATGTCTGGCGCCTTAGAAGAAGTGCTGAAACAGTATCTGCATTATCGGGATCGGATGCCCATACCACGCATCAAGGATATCAACGGATACTTCTTTGTGTCTCCCAACGGAACAAACTGTCGTCAAGGCAATGTATATACCTGGTTCAGGAAGGCACTTGCCATATCAGGAATTCCGTTTATTGGAGATCATCAGGGTCCTCGTGTTCATGATTTGCGGCATACGTTTGCGGTTCACGCTCTGGTGCAGATGGCTAAATCCGGACTCGATCTTTACTACTCACTGCCTTTGATTTCGACATTTCTTGGTCATAAATCATTAGGTGCTACCGATCATTACGTCAGGCTAACTGCTGAGATGTATCCGGATCTGCTTAAAGACGAAAAGGGTGTATGTGCCTATGTTTTCCCAAAATACAATAATCTGTTGTACAATGGAAACGACTGATTTTGCAAAATATCTCAGCACTTTCCTTACCAAGTATCTTGCGGGTGAGCGCAACTGCAGTCAAAATACCATTTTGGCTTATAAGGATACTTTCGTTCAGTTTATAACTTTCATGAAAGAACAGAAAAAAACTGAAGTACAAAAGCTGACCCTTGAATGTATAACCAAGGAAATTGTCATCGACTTTCTTGACTGGATTCAGGAGAACAGGCATTGCAGTAATGCCACACGGAATTATCGTCTTGC
>JBAXUL010000243.1:0-2600 GCA_037129695.1 Prolixibacteraceae bacterium | reverse complement strand
ATGCGTTCGCCGGGTTCCTGGCCTTTTTTGTGTTTAAAATAGTCCAGAAATAGCTCTTCCATACCTTTGGTAAGATCAATGGCATTCGTTTCTGTAAGTCCGCCAATGCCCTGCCCCCTTGATTCAGGGATAATCGTAACGATACCGACATGCGCTTCCAGCAATCTTTTCCGGTCAATAGCAGCCAGGTATTGGTCAGAAACAATGGTCAGTTCCACAAAAACATCCGGATTTTCAAGTAGCCATTCCACCGCTTCATCGATGTCCTCAAACCGGCTCCTTAAAAGTTTTTTTCCAGATTTAAGCAAGACATCTTCAGAGGTAACCTTTTTCCCTGGTTTAGCATCAATGATTACCACATACTTGTTCTGATTTTCTTCACTGAAGCTATATGCGATAGGACTGCCGGAATAGATCATCGGGCAGGGTCTCGAATCAACCACTTGCCTCCTGTGCAGATGGCCCAATGCAACATATTGAATCGCTTCCGGAATATTTTCGGTAAAAATGGCCGGTGCGCCACCGATGTAATTGATCCGTCGCTCTTCTTCTGGTTCTTCAGGGATAGATGCGGCATTGCTTGCGAAAAGCAGATGGGCCACAAGCATGTTGACGCCATTTTTGTCGCAATAGGTCGCAGCCAGGTCAGTCCATCGCTGTTCGAGTAATTTCCTTAGTTCATCATCTGTATCCTCTGCTCCGAGGTATGTTTTTAGCCGCAGTTCATTGGCGTAGGGAGTCATGAGTATTCTTAATGCATGTGGTTCCCCGGGTAGTCGTAGCTCGATAAAACCGGAATCGCTTTGGGTCACTTCCAGTCCGGATTCCAGTCTGAATGGAGTGATGGTTGCATTGGGATTTCCGGCAAAGATGATCCCGCACTCTCTGGCAAGGGGATCAGGCGCTTCGATCCGCTCGGGAGAATCGTGGTTCCCGGCAATGGCAATGACTGCACGGGTGCCGTTTTTAGCCATTTTTTTTAGATACCGGTAAAAAAGTTCGACGGCTTCCGTGGGTGGATTGTAGGTGTCGAACAAATCGCCAGCCACAATCACTGCGTTAACCTGTTCTTTTTCCGCAATCTCACAAATTTCGTTAAGTACCGCTTCCTGTTCTTCCAGTCGGGAAAAACCCTCGAGTCGTTTGCCCAGGTGCCAATCGGAGGTATGGAGTATCTTCATCTTATTTCTTGTATTTATTCATGTGCTTGCGCTTCATCTGATGTATTGCAATGATTGATTAAATCCCTAGTTTCTGCCAAAACAGGTAGTTTTCAAAAATCTTCACCATCTGATCATAATTGAAAAATTCATAATAACCCTGGCCTTTATGGTGGGAGTGAAAAACGCGTTCATATCCCTTTGTGAAGAGTCTCAGTTTACCGCCCTTGTTTTTGTTCGAAAGCACATACGCAGTATTGACAGATGTTAATGATGCCCCCATAATGACCACTGCCATCAACTGAAATTTAGTAAGGCCGTTCAGCCATTTTTCAAGTTCGGGTTTTCGCTCCCTGATGGTTCCAAAATCAAGTCGCCATCTTTCCATTTCTTTTTCACTTCCGCGATTGTATGCAAAGGTCCAGTCATTTTCTGTATCACTCAATGCGGCGGTCTCGAGGTCCTCCCTTGTCGCTCCAATACCAAAATCAATAAAGGAATAAAGGAAAGTCAGGATCGAATATGGCAAATGGTAATCTATGCCATGTTGGTTCAGATGATCAACACATCTGATGGCAAGTGATTCTGATGTAGTCGTAACAGGGATGCCCCCCGGTGTTGTAAGTTGCTCTTCGTTATTCCTTAAATGATATAAGTTGTCGTACAAGAAATAATTGAATGGTGCGCCATTTATTTTTTCCGTAGTTGAATCAATTTCGAGAACATATCCTCGCTTGTTTTTTTTTACTGCCTTAATTTTGATTGGCTCTGTTTGTATTCCTTTTTTAATCTCCATGACAAGTTCTTTTGCTGATCGTGATTGTTTGAACTATTATTAAAACAGTTAAGCAAAATTAGGTTCTCAAAACATAATCTATTTATGCTGCCTTAGGATCTTTTACATGAGAATTATTCAACTTATTTTATTCAAGAAACAATCCCGATTGTTTATTGTAGCCTTTCAGGAACTAACCTAGCATGCTTTTCATCCAGCCCATAATGATATCCAATACCGCTTTCCGGCAATTTAAAGTAAATGTATTTATATTTAATGTATCGCCACAGGTGAGCCATGAAAAAAAACATCCAGGAAAGTCCTTAATATCAAGAACCACCTTCATTTTCAATGCTCCATAAATAACTCTATATTTTACTTTACTGATCATCATCCGAAAAACCTCATCAAAGACCCGCAAGGCGGAGTTTTTCAGTTATTAGTAATTACAGTAGTAACCTTTTGCCAACTTATGATTTAGGATCGAAAATGGTTAACCCGAAAAATTCTTTTGGGTACCCAAATGGGTACCCAAAAAAGAAAAACCCACGACTGGCGTGGGTTTTAGGGGTGTTTTCGTACCCGGAGCCGGAATCGAACCGGCACGAACTTGCATTCATTGGTTTTTGAGACCAACGCGTCTACCTATTCCGCCATCCGGGCAG
>JBAXUL010000242.1:0-2626 GCA_037129695.1 Prolixibacteraceae bacterium | reverse complement strand
CCCCGCGATCCGTCAGCAGGCAGCCGAATTCATGGAGAAGGCGATCCGCTTTGCAACCGGTATTTTCTACATCCGATGCAGACGTTCAACACGCTCCTAAATGATTATCGTTTTTTTGTGACTTCACAAGACATTCAGGAAGATGGAGTGCTTGCTGCATCCCGTGCATACGCAGATTACCTGAAACAGTATCTTAACAGTCGGGGTTTAATTGAAAATCATCCGGGAATTCCCTGGGTCGATGGGCCACTCACAATAAAAACAGGCGCTGGAGAAGTCGCACACTCGAACCTACTGTACCTCCTTTTTCTTCGCGGACTCGCAAATGCAGAAACCGCAGTCGGCAATCACATTGATAGCGAAGAAAACTGGAAGCATGCAAATGCTATAGCAGATGCGCTCTATGCAGATTTTTGGGATAAAAACAGAGGGTTATATGCTGGCATAGTTATCAACGGGACACAGGTAGAAGGGAAATTCTCTGAACATGCAAATGCATTGGCGCTTATCGCCGGCCTGGGGAAAAATGGACGCGACGTAACCATCCTGAAGAATTTGATTGAAGGTGCCAATGACATCGAGAAAACCGATCCGCTATTTATTCATTATTTGATAGCAGCATTATATCAATTTGACCAGAACGCCATTGCTCTGGATATTATGCGCAAACGATACGATTTCATGCTGAATCTTCACCCGAATGCAACTTTTTGGGAAGTATCGAATGACCCAAAAGGTCAGGCGGTTGCGCAGAACGGCTCAAGCGCGCCTGCATTTCTGCTGTCAACGGAGGTTCTCGGAATAAAACCAACGCAACCGGGATTCTCTGAATTCAATGTTGAGCCCAAGCCATCGGGGCTTGCATGGGCGGAAGGCAGCATGCCATGCCCGCAGGGTGATATTCAGGTGCGCTGGGAAATTTCTGGTAAAATGTTCATCCTCACTATTGATGTTCCCAAGGGAACCAGGGCGAGTGTGTATATGCCCCTGGCAGTATCCTATCTACTCAATAGTAATAAATTCGACGGTGGCAGATTGGCAAGACAAAGATATATTATTCCACTGGCTCCGGGACGGCATAGGGTGGAATCCATAGGGATGCAGGAATAGAGTGAAATGTGTTACTTAAAAAAGTAATATAAAAATGTCACATTCTGTAAAAATCTGATTTTAAAAGGTAATATTGTTAGAGACATTGTCAACCAGGAAGGGGCTGGAACATTAGCATATTGTCGGGATGAGCTCACCAATAATGCTCTGGTTTTAGAAAATCAAGCCATCAATGTTCATCGTCCGATAAACGCTCGTTTTTGTCAGGTTTACACCTTTAACATCAATGTTTTTATTGTCGAAAAGGGGGATGGAAGGTTAAACTTTCAAAGGTGTAAGAATTTAAAATTTGAGAATACTATTGTATATTCCGATTTAAACGACTCCTATTCCGGAGCAATCCGCAATAAACATTTTAGGGAAATATTGAGGATCTATGACAGCCCCTGCGCATATCCTGCAAAGCGAGGTAGTACCCGAACGGGTCCTTAAGTTTATTGAATTGTGCAGAAAACACGGAGAGTACAAATCCGGGCCCACGGTGATAGCTATATCCAAATGAGGCAAAGGATCTTGTTTAATTGGAATATAATGTAATAGATTGATTTGTCTCGAACTGATAGAAGTATGGAAATAATCTATATAATACCTATGCAATGACACAAATAAGCAATTAAAATACCTATGCAATAATGCAAAATATCTAAGAAAACACCTATGCAATGAGATAAGTATTGATAAAATGTTATATCTTTGGCATTGTATATTAAACAATTGCAGAATGTTTATCAGAATTATAGAGAAGGAACTGATAAAATGGTCTTTGAGAGAGGATCGAAAACCATTGGTTTTACGGGGAGCCCGACAGGTTGGTAAGACTACTGTCATCAATAAATTTGGAGAACAGTTCGAAAATTATCTGTACATTAATCTGGAGAAGGCAAGTTCAAAGCAACTGATTGAATCAACGGATGATGTGAAAAAGCTCCTACCACTTTTGTTCCTTTATTGCAACAAATCACGAAAAGAGGGTAGCACGTTACTATTTATCGATGAAATTCAAACATCGTCACATGCGTTGTCCCTTTTAAGGTATTTCTATGAAGATACGCCCGAAATCTTTGTTGTTGCAGCCGGATCGTTGTTGGAAACAATGCTTGATAAACATGTGTCTTTGCCGGTTGGAAGGGTAGAGTATATGGCAATTCACCCTTGTTCGTTTATCGAATATCTTTCAGCTATAGGTGAGGGGCGTTTTGTGGAGCTATTAACCAAAGCTGAACTTCCCGTTGCTTTTCATAACGAAATTTTACATCACTTTAATTTGTATGCACTCATAGGCGGAATGCCTGAAGTGGTGGCACGTTATGCTGCAAGTAAAGATATTGTCGCACTTTCAAGAACCTATAATCAATTGTTGAATGCCTATAAAAGCGATGTTGAAAAATATGCGGATACCAATACGCAAGCCAATGTGATCCGATATATCCTGGATGAAGGATGGGCTTTCGCCGGACAAGCTATAACCATGGGCGGATTTGCGGCTTCATCCTATAAAGCAAGGGAAACGGGGGAA
>JBAXUL010000241.1:0-2653 GCA_037129695.1 Prolixibacteraceae bacterium | reverse complement strand
GAATCAACAAATGATTGTGTTGTACTTTTCCTTTGCGGTCTTTGCGAGCTTTGCGCGACACATCTGACCAAATTCCCGAAACACTGGAATCATAACCTCACCATTCAAATGTTCCTGTTACCAAAGGAATCAACAAATGATTGTGTTGTACTTTTCCTTTGCGGTCTTTGCGAGCTTTGCGTGACAAATCTGGCACAATCCCCGAAACACTGGAATCGGAATTTTACACACCTATGTCATTGTTATTTTAGTAAGAAAGTGCAAACAATACTCTTCGGCTGGAAGGTTTTCCTGTAAGAATACATTTGCCCTGCTCTTCTACGCCATCGAATGGGATACAACGAATGGTCGCTTTGGTTTCCTCCTTGATGATGGCTTCTGTTTCCATGGTACCATCCCAGTGTGCCAGAATAAAACCGGGTTTGGTAGCCAACCTCTCTTTGAATTCCTCGTAGGTATCCACTTTCGTAGTATTTTCTTCCCTGAATTTGAAGGCTTTATGATAGATATTGTTCTGGATTTCAACCATTAAATCTTCAATTATCTGGTCAATACCCTCCATCTGAACTGATTTTTTTTCCAGTGTGTCGCGGCGGGCAATCTCAATGGTACCATTTTCAAGGTCACGCGGTCCAATTGCCAGACGGACGGGAACTCCTTTCATTTCATATTCAGCAAATTTCCATCCCGGACGTTGCGAATCACGGTCATCATATTTTACACGTATACCTCTGCGCTTCAATTGATCAACCAAAACCTTTACTCTTTCTGAGATCAGTTCAAGCTGCTCTAAATTCTTGTAAATGGGAACGATAACGACCTGAATTGGTGCAAGTTTCGGTGGAAGTACCAGACCGTTGTTGTCAGAATGCGCCATAATCAATGCTCCTATCAACCGGGTTGAAACACCCCATGAAGTGGCCCACACATATTCAAGCTTACCTTCTCTGGAGGTGAATTGCACCTCAAATGCTTTGGCAAAATTTTGTCCGAGGAAATGCGAAGTGCCAGACTGAAGCGCTTTCCCATCCTGCATCAGCGCCTCAATGCTATAGGTTTCAAGCGCTCCTGCAAACCTCTCATGTTCAGTTTTAGCTCCTTTGATGACAGGAACAGCCATATAGTTCTCTACAAAATCGGCATAGACATTGATCATTTTCTCAGTTTCAATCAGGGCTTCTTCCCTGGTTTCATGAGCCGTATGACCCTCCTGCCATAAAAATTCGGCAGTTCTCAGAAACATCCTGGTGCGCATCTCCCAACGAACCACATTGGCCCACTGATTGACGAGAATAGGAAGATCCCGGTAGGATTGCACCCAGTTTTTATAGGTACTCCAAATAATGGTCTCTGAAGTAGGACGAATGATCAACTCTTCTTCCAGTTTGGCATCAGGATCCACAATAATACCTTTACCATTCGGATCATTTTTCAACCTGTAGTGGGTGACCACAGCACATTCCTTGGCAAAACCTTCCACATGGCTGGCTTCTTTTGAGAAAAAAGATTTGGGAATAAATAAAGGGAAATAGGCATTTTCATGCCCTGTATCTTTAAACATTTGATCCAGAGCAGCCTGCATTTTTTCCCATATCGCATATCCATATGGTTTAATTACCATACAACCTCGTACAGCTGAATTTTCAGCAAGATCAGCCTTGCTAACCAGATCATTGTACCATTGTGAATAATTTTCCTCTTTTGTGGTAAGTTCTTTTGCCATTTTACTATTTTGGTATGATATTTGCTTGTATTCCTATAATCTATTTTGTGCAAAAGTAAGGAAAATTGAAGGATTTCTAAATATAAAGGAGGAACAAAACATGAAAACGAACGTGAATCTATTATTAGCCATCGCCCTGATGGCAACAGCCTGTTCAACAGGTTCGAAGGTCACCTCCCCTGCCTATTCGGATGATCTTTATTATATTCCCGGAGATGCCAGACCTGCTGCTCCTAAGCCAGTCAAAGAGACTCCACAACCGCAGAAAAAGAGCACGGTCGCCATGCAGGTTGAAGAAAATGACAATGGGAAGGTAGTTAATAACTATGTTGTACCCAAAAGCAGCAGGAAAGACAACAACGTCTATTATTTCGACGAGCAGCCTGCCTATTCAGATACGGTCATGGAATACAAGGACAGCAAGGAAGAGGTAACTGTCAACAACTATTTTGAAGGAGAAGAAATGGATTATTCCACAAGAATAAGAACTTTCTACGATCCTTATATGTATAATCCCTTCTGGGATTCCTACTGGGGTTACGGTTATGGCGGATACGGCCTTAATTTTGGCTGGGGCGGTTTTTATAATCCCTGGTATCCTTACTACGGATATGGAGGAGGTTATCCCTATTATGGATTTGGTGGTGGATATTACGGATACGGAGGAGGCTATCCCTATTACGGATTTGGTGGTGGATATTACGGATACGGAGGGGGCTATCCCTATTACGGCTTTAGTGGTGGATATTACGGATACGGATCAGGCGGAGGCGTCTATTATACAGACGGTTATTACGGCAGACAAAACCATACCGGCAAGCAAGGCGGTTCCAATGCAGTAAAATACGGTTCCAACACTCAAAAAAGTGGCAACTTCTATGGCAGTTCTTCAACAAGAATTTCTTCAGGAAGCAATGTCAATGGTGCAAC
>JBAXUL010000240.1:0-2686 GCA_037129695.1 Prolixibacteraceae bacterium | reverse complement strand
TAATTAGAAAGGTGTCTCGCAAAGAACGCAAAGTAACGCAATGGTTAAACTCCTTCTTTGCGTTACTTTGCGTTCTTTGCGAGACCTTTTGAACTAAAATTATCGCACTGAAATCCCAAATAATGAGCAATTTCAAGAGAACCCTGATCACTTCCGCCTTGCCTTATGCCAATGGTCCGGTACATATCGGCCATCTTGCAGGAGTTTATGTTCCGGCCGATATTTATGCCCGATACCTGCGTCTGAAAGGGGAGGAGGTACTGTTTATCGGTGGCTCTGATGAGCACGGTGTTCCGATCACGCTCAAAGCCAAGAAAGAGGGTACCACACCGCAGGCCATTGTCGACAAATACCACGGGATGATCAAGGATTCATTTGAAAAATTTGGCATCTCCTTCGATGTCTATTCCCGCACCAGTGCAAAGATTCACCATGAAACCGCTGCCGAAATATTTAAAACCATATCCGACAAGGGCGGATTTGTAGAACAAACCACCGAACAGTTTTTCGATTCGGAAGCCAACCAGTTTCTTGCAGATCGTTACATTACCGGAACCTGTCCGAAATGCAATTTCGATAAAGCTTACGGCGACCAGTGTGAAAGCTGCGGCACTTCATTGAATGCCACAGACCTGATCAATCCCAAATCGATGCTCAGTGGGAATGTTCCTGTAATGAAGGAGACCAAACACTGGTATCTTCCTCTCGACCAATACGAACCCTGGTTGAAGGAATGGATCCTCGAAGAACACAAGGAATGGAAACCCAATGTGTATGGGCAGTGTAAGTCGTGGCTAGACGGCGGACTCAATCCACGTGCCGTTACCAGAGATCTCGACTGGGGCGTTCCGGTTCCCATCGAAGGCGCCGAAGGTAAAGTGCTTTATGTGTGGTTTGATGCACCCATCGGTTACATTTCAGCAACGAAAGAGTTGACCCCCGACTGGGAAAAATACTGGAAAGATCCTGAAACCCGGATGCTTCACTTTATTGGCAAGGATAACATCGTCTTTCACTGCATTATCTTCCCGGTCATTCTGAAGGCGGAAGGATCCTATATCCTGCCCGACAATGTTCCGGCCAATGAGTTTCTCAATCTGGAAGGGGATAAAATATCCACCTCCCGCAACTGGGCCGTCTGGCTGCACGAATACCTCGTGGATTTTCCGGGAAAGGAAGATGTGCTGAAATATACCCTGACAGCCAATGCGCCGGAGACCAAAGACAATGACTTTACCTGGAAAGATTTCCAAACCCGCAACAACAGTGAACTGGTAGCTATCCTGGGCAATTTTGTCAACAGGGTACTCGTGCTGACCAATAAATATTACGAGGGAATAGTTCCCGTAGCCGGGAATTTTGAACCCCGGGACGAGGAGGCTCTTGCCACGCTTGTCCAACTTCGTACGGATGTTGAAAAGGCCCTCGACACCTTCCATTTCAGGGAGGCGCTGAGACTTGCCATGGAGATGGCACGTTTGGGAAACAAATACCTGGCCGATATGGAGCCCTGGATCCTGATTAAAACTGATCCGGAAAGGGTGAAGACAATCCTGCATGTCTGCCTTCAGATTACGGCCAATCTTACGATCGTTTTTGAGCCTTTCCTTCCCTACACCATGAATAAGCTACGTTCTTTCCTTCAAATGGAAAAACTGAACTGGAACGATCTGGGAAGAAGGGATCTGCTCAAAGCCGGCGACCGGGTGAATACACCCGAACTGCTTTTTGAAAAGATTGAGGACGATGCCATCCAGCGCCAGGTAGACAAACTGCTATCCACCAAAAAAGCCAATGAAGCTGAACTGGCTACCGTTGTCCCGGCCAAAGCCAACATCGAATACGATGATTTCGCGAAACTGGACATTCGGACGGGTACGATTATCGCCGCCGAGAAAGTGGCCAAGACCAAGAAATTACTGAAACTGACCATCGATACAGGCATCGACCAGCGGACGGTCGTTTCTGGCATTGCAGAACAATATGAGCCCGAGCAGATCATTGGCCGGCGGGTCTCGATTTTGGTCAACCTCGCTCCCAAAAACCTCAAAGGAATCGAATCTCAGGGCATGATCCTGATGGCAGAAAACCAGGAAGGCAAGCTGGTTTTTGTGATTCCCGCAGACGAAATTGCCAACGGTTCCGAAATCCGATAAAAAAAGGCAGAGCTATCAGCGGAAATGAAGGCTGGAGGGGTGCAACCATGCATTTTCCCTGGTCTGCCGGAGGGTGCTGAGTCTATGTATTTGTTAGACTGTAATTTGCAGTGTCCGTAACTCAATATTCTGCCTGTTTTTTAGGTGGTATCCGCGCAGTCTGGAAGGCAAAACCCATCTTTTTTTCATCCAATTCCAATTTGATTGATTTTTTGCCTGATCATTTAAAAAACCGATGATTTGGTTGATTAATTCTGGTCATTCATTGAATACATTTTCAATACCGGTCGGTGTTAACTACTTTAACGTGTACGTTGAGGAGGTTTTCGTACAGGCAAATTGCCCGGAAGTCAGATCTTCATTCAGAACTTTCTCATTGAAATGTAACTTCTCCCTTTGAAAGATTAATCTAGCATTGACCACAGGTGATGCGGTGCTTTTCCCTTATCGTTCTTTGCGCACTTGGTGCAAAACAGGAATCAGACGAACTATCATATTGAACTCACCGATCGGTTAATCAACAATAATTA
>JBAXUL010000024.1:0-45558 GCA_037129695.1 Prolixibacteraceae bacterium | reverse complement strand
TACAGCATTTTTCACGAAATTCAAAATTTTCAGGGTTGCCATCAAACAGAAAAGGCACCCTTCCGGATGCCTTTTCAATATATTAAGAGTAAGATTCTTATCCTTTCACCACTTTTTTGTAGCCGTAAACTGCAGCTGCACCCAATTCCTCTTCGATACGAAGAAGTTGGTTGTATTTAGCCATCCTGTCTGAACGGCTCAGTGAACCGGTTTTGATCTGGCCTGCATTGGTAGCTACCGCGATGTCAGCAATGGTGGCATCTTCAGTTTCTCCCGAACGGTGAGAAGTCACACTGGTGTATCCTGCACGGTGGGCCATTTCGATGGCATCCAGGGTTTCTGTCAGGGTTCCGATTTGGTTTACCTTGATCAGGATAGAGTTGGCTGCGCCCAATTCAATTCCTTTTTTCAGGTATTCAACATTGGTTACAAAAACATCGTCACCGACTAACTGGCATTTGTCGCCTAGTTTTTTGGTTAACAAAACCCAACCATCCCAGTCGTTTTCAGAACATCCGTCTTCAATAGAATCGATCGGGAAGTTTTCAACCAGTGAAGCCAGGAATTCAACCTGTTCAACATTGTTGCGTTTTGCTCCGTTTTCACCTTCAAATTTGGCGTAATTGTAAATGCCATCCTTGTAGAATTCTGAAGCGGCACAGTCCAGACCGATGGAGATTTCTCCGCCTTCTTCTGCACGTCCCGGTTTGTAACCAGCATTTTTAATGGCAAGGATGATGCTGTTCAGGGCATCTTCAGTTCCATCGAGTTTTGGGGCAAAACCACCTTCGTCACCAACTGCGGTGCTTAGGTTGCGGTCGTGCAATACTTTTTTAAGGCTGTGAAAAACCTCAGCTCCCATGCGCAATGCTTCGCGGAATGAAGATGCGCCGATCGGACGGATCATGAATTCCTGGAAAGCGATAGGGGCATCAGAGTGAGAACCTCCATTGATGATGTTCATCATCGGAACTGGCAATGTTCTGGCATTAACTCCGCCAATATAACGGTAGAGCGGCATCTCAAGATAGGCAGCTGCTGCTTTGGCAGTTGCAAGAGATACGCCGAGAATAGCGTTGGCGCCAAGATTGGATTTGGTAGATGTTCCGTCCAATGCAATCAGGGCATGGTCGAGAGCCACCTGATTCAGGGCACTCATACCCACCACTGCTTCTGCGATGATCGTGTTGACATTGGCAACAGCTTTCAAAACACCTTTGCCCAGATATCTTTTCTTATCTCCGTCGCGAAGCTCTATTGCCTCGTTTTCTCCGGTAGATGCTCCGGATGGGACAGCAGCGCGGCCTACAAAACCGCTTTCAAGGGTTACTTCTACTTCTACGGTTGGGTTACCGCGTGAATCAAGAATTTCTCTTCCGACGACTTTACTGATTAACATTTTGTGTGATATTTATGTGATACAATATATTCGCTACCCGAACGATAGCTACTTAAATTACTTAATTTAAAAAACCGCACAAAGATAATTAATCTGTCCCGAAATTCATATTCAACTTCAACCCCGAACTAATTGTTAATGTAAAAATCACGTTGGAATTTCAGAAGGATGCCAGAAATGAAATGAGCAGGTACAAAAGGTGAAACAAGGCAGTGGTAAGAATGGAACATAACCATTGAATTGAAATTTTAAAATCCCACATAATTTAGCTTTTTAGGTTGGCAAAGTCACTCATGAATGATTGCATAATAGAGTCAGGCGGAACATTAAAATGTTCAGGTGTTTTAATCGTCCTCAATTGCCAAACCCCTCATCGGGAGGGGCTGGCTTCTATTCATAAATACAATTGTAAATGTACAACTTAAAACCATTGACAAACAGTACTTTATTCGTCTTTTTTTAATTTTTTCTGAATTTTCCGGATGGCCTGATCAATGGACTTCTCCGGTTCAATCACATTGTAAACTCCCCAGAAATCCGGATCACCAAAGCCTGAGACTTCATCCATCATCACCACGCTGGGCTTCAATCGATCTACAGGCTTCGCATTCTTCACCTTTTCCCAATCGGTAACTGCCATCTCAATGGTGCTCGCATAATGGGTATTGAACAACCGCTTCTTCCATTCAATCTTGAAAATGATTTCAGCCCTGGAATATCCGAAGATCCATTTCCCTGCCTTTTCACGGTAGTTGACCTGGTAAGTGGCTTCGGTAGGATATACTTTTGCTCCTGCAGGCTTTTTCCGGATGAACAAATCTGACGCCTTGGCTTTATCTGTAACATTGAGGCTGAAGGTTGCACTCAGGATGGCCAGACTCTCTGTATCGACATACAACTTTCCGAAATAAAGCGGTTCTTCTACATATTTATGCTGCTGAAAATCGATGATATACATCAATCTCTCCCCGATTTTCGTGATGTTTTCTATGGTAAACTGATAATTACCAACCATGTCATCCGTAAAAATCTCTTCGGGATTCTTGATGATATCAAGCATCAAGGAAGTATACGGCCCCCCTTGCAACTTAAAAGTAACTGTGTCCAATCGGGTGTAGTCGGTATTCTTTCTTGCCTTGGAGATCTCTGCCTGGTCGGATCTGCCAGAAAGAACGGGTTGCTTGTAAACATCAAGGACAGCTTCTGAAAGGGACACATAAGTCTTGTTCTTTTTGATCGTTTCGCGGTAGAAAACGGTCATCTTGTTTTGTTCCGCATTGTAATTTTCTGATCTTCTGTTCAATATGGCCCTCATCAGCATTTCAGGATCTTTTGGGTGAACGCTGACGGTACTAAGTGTCACTGAAGTAAGTTCAAGCTCTATCCTGTTTTTGTCACGCTTCAGCGTCGACAGTTTGATGATCTTGTCCTGATGTCCTAGGTAGGAGACAATCACATTGCCATTCAGGTTGACAACAGGGACTTTGAAAAGAAACTCTCCTTCGCTGTTCGCAACGGTTGAAAGGTTGGCACCTTCAAGGGTGAGGGTAGCAAAACCCAGCGGCTTTCTTGAATCTGTCTCAATGACGTATCCTTTGAATTGCACATAATTGAGTGAATCAGGAATGGCCACTGAATTTCCTGATGCCTTATGACCAATACCCAGGCATAAAGTGAACAAAAGGATCAGTGTCATCTGAGTTAGATTTCCAATTCCAAAACCAATTTTTGTTTTCATCTGTTTAATATTTGTTTTTTAGTTGCCAGATGGAATACCCACATAATCATTTTCGGTTGGTGCGAATATTGCCACATGGGTATTTCATCTGAATATAAATTAGGTATATTTTTGATTAATAATAATTTATAGCGAATTTCGTCAGCAAATCGAAACCGATTTTTTGAAATGCTATTTCTAATTCGTCTCTAACTTCAAGACAGATATCATCCAAAATACCCTTATTGTTATCAAAAAAATAACATCATTTCAGAAAATTATTTTAAATTAATTCGTAAGTTCATATTCTGATCTAAATCGTACCTTCTTAGATGAAAAACATAGCTTTCACCTTGATCCTTTTGTTATCGGCTTTCGTTTTGTTGGGCCAGGAAGCCGGAAACAAAGCCAAAATCGGATTGGTGCTTTCCGGAGGCGGAGCCAAAGGTTTTTCACATGTAGGGGTACTAAAAGTTCTGGAAGAGGCCAAAATACCTGTCGATTACATTGCAGGAACCAGTATCGGAAGCATTGTTGGCGGTCTGTATGCGTGCGGTTATGATGCTGCGACGATTGAAAAAATTGTATTAGGTCAGGATTGGTCTGCTTTGTTGAGCAATGAATACAAAACTGAATTCATTAATCCTTTTGACAAAACTGATGAATCCAGATATACCGTCAGTTTCCCTTTCAAACAAAACAAACTTGCCCTTTCCAACGGCATCCTCAACGGTCAGAACGCGATGGAACTGCTTTCCTATCTTACCATCGGTTACCACGATGTTTATGATTTCACAAAATTACCCATTCCATTCCTTTGCGTTGCTACAGATCTGACAAGCGGTGAAGAAGTTGTACTGAATAAGGGATATCTGCCGAAAGTCATCCGTGCCAGTATGGCCGTGCCGGCCGCCTTCACCTCCGTTGAAGTTGATGGCAAAATGTTGGTCGATGGCGGAATTGTCAACAATTTTCCTGTCGACCGTTGCCGGGAAATGGGTGCCAATGTCATAATAGGTGTTGACATCACCGATAGTTTACTGACAAAAGAGGATCTAAAAGGAATCCCGGACGTGATTTCCCAGATGATCAGTTTCATGGGAATGAAACGGAACATACAAAATTCGAAAGGGGTGGATGTAACCGTGAGGCCCTATGTCAAAGATTTCTCTGCTGCCGGTTTTAATACTGAGGCTGCTCAGGCGCTTATCCTGCGCGGTGAAGAAGCTGCCAGAAGGGTCTTGCCAAAATTGATACGCCTCAGGGACTCTCTCCATCTCGAAATGAATCCCATGCACCTTCACCAGCCCTTGAAAAACGACACCACGCTGGTAATCAATACGATTGAGGTAACTGGAACCGACAGGGCAAAAATCGCATTTTACCTCGGTCAGGTTGGGATCAAGTATGACAAACATGTGACCCTGGAACACCTCCGTAACGGAATCTCCAGGCTATACTCCACCGGTAATTACGAATATGTCAACTATCAGCTTGTTGGGAATAAAACCCAAACACTGATGATTGAGGTACAGGAGCGTAAAAACAATAAAATTAATGCCGGTCTCCATTATGATTCGGATTACAGGGCCTCCATGCTCCTCAATATCACACTCAGAAACCAGAATTTCTTTGGTTCGAGGCTTT
This sequence comes from Prolixibacteraceae bacterium, assembly GCA_037129695.1. Taxonomy (GTDB): domain Bacteria; phylum Bacteroidota; class Bacteroidia; order Bacteroidales; family Prolixibacteraceae; genus CAINVV01. Next base: position 40,795 of record JBAXUL010000024.1, on the reverse strand, counting down.
CAATGGATGCCAAACTTTCACAATATCCAATGTTCGCGGCTCACTATTCGATCGACCGGGGATGGAAGCCCGGTATTTACTCTAAAATAATGTATGCCGCCGACCACCTGTACCGTTACGACAATGGCAAGAAGATGGCTGAGATAGATATGTCGTTGGTCAACATACAGCTGGCAACACATTCCTATATGGCAGATGCCACCAAGTTCACCATCGGCGCATCCATTGACAGTTACGGGACAGGGTCCGTTATCGGAGATACAACAGGTCTGAAGATCCATAGCAAATCCTATTTTAACCTTTTTGGCAAGATTGAGCACAACCGGCTAAATCAGGTCTATTTTCCCACCAAAGGTACCAATGTCAGCGGAGGAGCAAAAATGTTGCTGAACAATGCAAACAATCCGATAATAATCGGAGACTTCCAGTTTAAAAGGGCCAGATCTGTTTCCGATCGTATCACCCTGCTTTACTCAATCAAAAGCAGACTAATTTTTGGAGGGAATGAATCATTTTACCACCATACCTATATGGGAGGAGTGCAGCAATCAGACTATTTCGAGAACACCATCGGATTCAACGGAGTGAGAAGGATGGAGATCAGTACGGGTAGCGTCGGGGTTGGAAGAATTGAAGCCAGATTGCGCATGTGGGAGAAGGTATTCATCTCAGCAACCGGCGATATTGGCATGTACAGCGAAGACAACCTCTTTTTAACCAACCAAAAAACAATTTACGGATTTGGGCTGAATGCTGCCTACAACAGTGCCGTAGGTCCCTTGGAATTCAATCTGAGTTATTCCAACTTCAGCAATGAGGTGCTTCCTTTCCTCTCTCTTGGATTCTTTTTCTGATGTTCTCAGGCAATGAACAAATGATCATGTCCTGCTCGCTATTTTGTGAGCTTGGCGGGCTTTACAAGACACAGCCGTCAGTTCGCAAACCACAGCAATCAGAATCTAAAACATAAAAATGTGCTGGTAACTTATTTTTGATCCAATTCATTATTTTTACCATCCAAACAACATTGCGCGTAAAATAATCATAAGCCGTGTCAGGTTCAATGAATCTCTGATCCACTGAACCTGGCCATCTTTGCGTACAATGCCGGAAACATTTAATTATTTTTCAATGAGAGCATTCCTTATTCTTCTACTGTTCTTAATCAATAACGTAAATTCAGGGTACTCCCAAAACAACTCTTTTGACCGATTCTTTGGCACAGGAAGTCTGAAGACGGCCTCCTATTCCATTTATGTCGTGGATGCAAAGACGGGAGAAAAGATGGATGCGTCGGAGCAAAAAAGCCTTTCCACAGCCTCAGTGATGAAACTTTTCACAACGGCTGTCGCCCTTGATGTACTTGGACCGGACTTTACCTTTTCAACATCGCTGTCGTACACCGGCACTCCGGATCCCGTGACAGGCATTCTCAGCGGAAACTTAATCATGAAAGGAGGAGGAGATCCGGCATTTTATTCCGCTTTTTTTGAAGATCATTATAAGGATTGTTTTGACAACTGGATCGAGCAACTCAAAAAGAGTGGCATCAAAAAAATCGATGGCCGGCTGCTGCTGGATCTTTCTGCCATGAATCAGGCATCGATTCCCGGAGGATGGGTTTGGGAGGATATTGGGAATTACTATGGCGCAGGCGTTTCGGCACTGACTTTTGGGGATAATCTCTACGAAATCCATTTCTCCTCGCCCAAATCGGAGGGAAAACCAGTAACCGTACAATCAAAAAAACCGGACATCGACGGTTTAATTCTGGACAATAAGGTAATTTCGTCAGCCAGATCCGGAGATCACACCATCGCCTATGGCGCTCCCGGCTCGCTGCATCAGTACATCGAAGGAACCATTCCTGCCGACCAGTCAGATTTTGTGGTCAAGGCCTCAATGCCCGATCCACCCGCAGTTGCTGCCTCCCTGTTTATCAGAAAAATGAAAGCGTCCGGAATTCAGATAACAGGTGGAGTAACCAGATTTTTCCCAGATGACACCACCCATAGAACCATTCTAAGCAGCCAGCTTTCTCCACCCCTGAAAGATCTGATTGTACCCCTCAATAAAGAGAGTCTCAACCTCTTTGCCGAACATCTCCTTCGTGAAGTAGGGCGCAAGAGTTCAGGTGAAGCGACTGTTGCCAAAGGAATCGATGCTTACCGGCAATTCTGCACAGACAAAGGGATCGATGCCCAGGGATTCTTCCCCGAGGATGGCAGCGGACTTACTCGCAGCAACGCCATGACTACAAAAACGCTGGTTGAAACGATGAAACATGTTTATGACGGGCCGCTTCGGGAGGTTTTTTTCAATTCACTCCCGATTGCCGGTGTAGACGGAACTTTGCGGAATTCTTTCAAAGGCACCCCGCTGGAAAAAAATGTCAGGGCCAAAACAGGGTCCATGGCACGGGTCAGAAGCATTGCCGGAACAATGAAAACCAAAAGCGGAAAAACAATCCTCTTCGCTGTCCTGATCAACAATTTCGACCTCACTTCTGCGGAAACATCGAAATTACTTGAATCAATACTGTTGACATTCTACAACAGTTGACAATTACCCTCTAAATATGAATTTTGAATTTTTGGTTAAAATATTCCATAATTCACAATCATTAACGAAAAGCGAACAAATTCTTTAATTTATCAATAATTTAACGTTAAACGCTTACGATTTTATTTTGTGGTGTGATTTTAGTTTATACTTTTGTCGCGGATGAACGATCTAAATGAAGAGAAGTTCATTGAAACAAAATAACAATTACTGAGTATACATAGCAATATGAAAACATCCTTTGACAGTCTCCTCCTCGTGGTTATTCTAATTCTCGTCTGTGCTGGTTGAGGAGGTTGGTCTTTGTGATGACAAAATATAGAAGAACCTTTCTCAACAAAACGAGAAAGGTTCTTTTTTTAAGAAAAAGATTATGCAAAAAGGGTTAAGAAGCAATCAATCGACGCAAGGGCGTAAAATGGCAGGAGCCAGAAGTCTGTGGCGGGCAAACGGAATGAAGGAACAACATTTCGGAAAGCCGATCATTGCCATTGTCAACTCGTTCACGCAATTCGTACCCGGTCATGCCCATCTTCACGAGGTAGGTCAGATGGTTAAAAAGCTGGTTGAAGCGGAAGGTTGTTTTGCGGCCGAATTCAACACCATTGCCATCGACGATGGTATTGCCATGGGTCACAGCGGTATGCTCTATTCACTTCCCTCCCGCGACCTGATTGCCGACAGTGTGGAATACATGATCAATGCCCATCAGGCGGATGCCATGATCTGCATCTCCAACTGCGACAAAATTACTCCCGGCATGATGATGGCTGCCATGAGACTGAACATTCCCGCCATCTTCGTTTCGGGCGGTCCGATGGAAGCCGGTGAAATTCGCGGCAAACAATACGACCTGGTAGATGCCATGGTGATGGGAGCCGATGATTCGGTGGATGAAACCCTCCTGTCGGAAGTTGAACAGGATGCCTGCCCCACTTGCGGATCCTGCTCCGGCATGTTTACCGCCAACTCCATGAACTGCCTCACCGAAGCCCTGGGACTCTCACTCCCCGGCAACGGCACGATTGTCGCCACACATGCCAATCGCAAAAAGCTTTTTGAAAAAGCGGCCAAAAGAATTGTAGAAATCACCAATGCCTATTACCATGAAGGTCATGAGGAGGTTTTGCCTCGCTCAATCGCAACACGCGACGCCTTCATGAATGCCATGACCCTTGATATTGCGATGGGAGGCTCTACCAATACCGTCTTGCACCTGCTGGCTGTCGCCCATGAGGCCGGCGTTGATTTTACCATGAAAGAAATGGATGAACTGTCCCGCAAGGTACCGTGCATCTGCAAAGTAGCTCCAAGTTCAGCCTATCATATCCAGGATGTGAACCGCGCCGGCGGTATTTTCGGGATTCTGGGCGAATTGGAAAGAAAAAATTTATTGAAAACCGGAGTGTCACGGGTGGACGAGCCAACCCTGGCTGATGCCATCGAAAAATGGGATATTCGCAGGGTTGGCGCAACTTCTGAAGCCAAAAAATGGTTTGCTTCGGCTCCCGGCAACATCGGCCGCAACCTCGTGATGGGTTCGCAGGAGAAATATTACGCCGAACTGGATCTCGACCGTGAAAACGGTTGCATCAGACAAGTCGAAAATGCCTATTCAAAGGAGGGTGGACTAGCTGTTTTATATGGAAATATTGCCCGAAACGGTTGTATCGTCAAAACAGCTGGAGTAGATGCATCGGTGTATCATTTCGAAGGCACCGCCAGGGTTTTTGAATCTCAGGAAGACTCCTGTACAGGCATCCTGGAAGGAAAGGTCAAAGCAGGGGATGTCGTCATCATCCGATACGAAGGACCTAAAGGGGGTCCAGGTATGCAGGAGATGCTTTATCCTACTTCCTACCTCAAATCCAGGAAACTGGATAAATCCTGTGCCCTGCTTACCGATGGCCGATTCTCAGGAGGAACATCCGGCTTGTCCATCGGGCATGTATCACCTGAAGCGGCAGCAGGAGGCGAGATTGCACTACTGCAGGACGGCGACAGGATTCTGATCGACATTCCCTCAAGAAAAATCGAATGGCTGGTGAGTGATGAAGAAATGGCAATGCGAAGAACAAAGGAAGAGGCTCGTGGAAAGGGGGCTTACAAGCCGGCTACCAGGGTGCGGGAAATCAGCAGGGCGCTGAAAGCTTATGCTCAGAACGTTTCCTCGGCAGATAAAGGGGCCATTCGGCTGCTTGACTGAGGTAACGAAGATCACAAAGATTCAGCGTTGGAAGAGGCCCGAGAAAACAGATAAAAATTAAAATGAACTTCTTATTAAATAAATGATCAGATATGACAACCAAAAATGAGAAAATAAAAAATAGTCCAAAGGATGCCATTGAGATTTCAGGTTCTGAGGCAATGGTACGATCGTTGGTTGCTGAAGGTGTCGATACGATATTTGGATATCCCGGGGGCGCAATCATGCCCATTTACGATGCGCTCTACGACTTTGGCCATGCCGTCAAACATGTGCTGGTACGTCACGAGCAAGGTGCAGTCCATGCAGCACAGGGTTATGCGAGGGTATCAGGCAAGGTTGGTGTTTGCTTTGCTACGTCCGGTCCGGGAGCCACCAACCTGATCACAGGAATCGCAGATGCCATGATTGATTCCACACCCATCGTATGCATCACCGGACAAGTAACCTCAGGATTGCTTGGAACAGATGCTTTCCAGGAATCCGATGTGATTGGCATCTCTATGCCTATTACAAAATGGAACTACCAGATAACCAGCGCCGAAGAAATACCTGAAGCCATTGCCAAGGCATTCTATATTGCCTCAACAGGCCGTCCGGGACCGGTACTGCTGGACATCACCAAAGATGCCCAATTCACCAAGTTTAATTTCTCTTACAAGAAATGCACCAAAATCCGTTCCTATGTGCCTGAATTTCCAACGAACAAGATGCACATCAAGAATGCAGCGGATCTGATCAATTCGGCTAAAAAGCCATTCTTGCTTTTCGGACAGGGAATTCTACTCTCAGGTGCGGAAAAGGAATTGGTCAATTTTCTGGAGAAAACCGGAATTCCGGCTGCCTCCACCTTACTGGGTATTTCATCCCTCGACAGCGACCATCCACTGAATATGGGAATGCTCGGTATGCATGGTAATTATGCACCGAACATCAAGACCAACGAATGTGACGTGTTGATTGCCATAGGAATGCGCTTTGACGACCGCGTTACGGGTAACATTAAAACATACGCCAAACAGGCCAAAGTCATACACATCGAAATTGATCCTGCCGAGATTGATAAAAATATCAAAACGGAAGTGGCCATTCTCGGCGATGCCAAACACACCCTTCGCTTACTGACCACGCTGGTGGATGAAAGGAAACATACAGAATGGGTCAATGAATTTCTTCTTGCCAGAAAGAAGGAGGAAGAAAAAGTTATCATCCATGACCTCCATCCGACCAAGGCCGGTCTGACCATGGGAGAAGTCGTTCGCTTGTCGACCAATTTAACTGATAACCAAGCCATTATTGTAACAGATGTCGGTCAAAACCAGATGGCGGCAGCCCGATATGCCCGTTTCCACAATTCAAGGTCCTGGGTGACTTCAGGAGGATTGGGAACCATGGGTTTTGGTCTGCCTGCAGCCATAGGTGCCAAATTCGGTGCCCCTGAGAAGGAAGTAATCCTTTTTGTCGGAGATGGTGGTATTCAGATGACCATTCAGGAGTTGGGAACGATGGCACAGGAAAAATTGCCTGTTAAAATTGTGATTCTTAACAACGATTTCCTGGGAATGGTTCGCCAATGGCAGGAATTGTTTTTCGAAAAAAGATATTCCTTCACAGAAATTACAAGTCCTGATTTTGTCAAACTTGCCGATGCATACGGTATTTCCGCCGCGGTAGTATCAGACAGGAAAGACCTCGAACCTGCGATGAAAGCTATGATTGACTCCAAAGGCCCCTATCTGCTTGAAGTGAAAATCGAACAGGAAGACAACATCTTCCCAATGATTCCGGCGGGTGCTACCGTTTCCAACTGCCTCCTTGGTTCAGACGAATTATAAAACTCAAAGAAAAAATACATACCATGAAGCAAGAATATATTATCAGTGCCTACAGTGAAAACCACATTGGTCTACTGAACCGTATTACCATCATTTTCACCCGCAGAAAGGTTAATATTGAGAGTTTGACCGTATCCGAATCTGCATTGGCTGGCATCTCCAAGTTCACCATTGTGGTTAATGAAGAGAAGGAAAAGGTAGTCAATATCGTGAGGCAGATCGAAAAACAGATCGAGGTACTGAAAGCATTTTACCATACCAACGACGAAATGATCTTTCAGGAGATCGCCCTATACAAGGTGCCAACCCAGGCTTTGATGGAGAGCGACCAGATTGAAAAAATGATACGCAGTCACAATGCGAGGATTCTTGAAATCACCAAAGAATATACCGTGATTGAAAAAACGGGTCACAAAGAAGAGACTCAGGCACTTTTCAATGGTTTAAACCAATTCGGTGTGTTGCAATTTATCCGTTCTGGACGCGTGGCGATCACCAGATCACCCATCGAAAGGCTTTCGGAGTTCCTTCGTGAACGCGACAGCCTGTTCGCCAAAATGGAAGCGAAAATCAAATAGGCTGGAGACATTGAGAGCCGGCTCCGGCAGATTCACTACATCAAATACTTGAAATACAAAAGCATATTAAAATAACATATTAAAAAACACAAAAAATGGCTAAGATTAATTTTGGAGGAACAGAAGAGAATGTGGTAACCCGCGAAGAGTTTCCATTGGCAAAAGCACAGGAAGTATTGAAAAATGACACCATCGCCATTATTGGTTATGGGGTACAGGGTCCTGGACAATCGCTTAATCTGCGCGACAACGGATTCAATGTGATTATCGGTCAAAGGAAAGCATCAAAAACCTGGGACAAGGCAATCGCCGATGGTTGGGTACCCGGCACAAACCTTTTCGAAATTGAAGAGGCATGCGAAAAAGGCACCATCATTCAGTTCCTGCTATCAGACGCCGGCCAGATAACCCTTTGGCCAACAGTAAAAAAACACCTGACTGCAGGGAAAGCACTCTATTTTTCCCACGGTTTTGGAATCACCTACAAGGAACGTACAGGAATTATTCCTCCAGCTGATGTTGATGTTATTCTTGTGGCTCCAAAAGGTTCAGGAACAAGTCTGCGCAGAATGTTCCTTCAAGGCCGCGGATTGAACTCCAGTTATGCCATCTTCCAGGATGCTACGGGAAAAGCCTGGGACAGAGTCGTTGCCCTTGGAATCGGAGTAGGTTCAGGGTACTTGTTTGAAACCAATTTTAAGAAGGAAGTTTTTTCCGATCTAACCGGGGAACGTGGAACTCTGATGGGTGCGATCCAGGGTATTTTTGCCGCACAATATGAAGTATTGCGCAGCAACGGACACTCACCTTCAGAAGCATTCAACGAAACCGTCGAAGAACTGACCCAGAGTCTGATGCCTCTAGTGGCTGAAAACGGTATGGACTGGATGTATGCCAACTGTTCGACCACTGCACAGCGCGGTGCCCTCGACTGGTGGAAGAAATTCAGGGATGCTTCGAAACCTGTATTTGAGGAATTGTACAAAGAGGTTGCTGCAGGAAATGAAGCTCAACGCTCCATCGACTCCAACAGCAAGGAAGATTACCGTGTCAAGCTTGAAGAAGAACTGAAAGAACTGCGCGAATCAGAGATGTGGAGAGCAGGAGCCGCTGTTCGGAAATTGAGACCGGAGAATAATTAAGACGGGGACTGGGGGACTGGGTTAGAACCATGAAACAGCTAACAGCTAACAGCCTCTATTTTAAATGCTTATTAATTAATGACCAATGGACAACAGAGTATATATTTTTGACACCACCCTGCGCGATGGCGAACAGGTACCCGGATGCCAGCTGAATACAATTGAAAAAATTGAGGTGGCCAAGGTGCTCGAGCAATTGGGAGTTGACGTAATTGAGGCCGGTTTCCCGATTTCGAGTCCGGGCGACTTCAAATCAGTGGTCGAAATATCCAAGGCGGTTACATGGCCTACCATTTGTGCGCTGACTCGTGCTGTAGAAAAAGACATTGAAGTAGCTGCCGAGTCTTTGAAATATGCCAAGCGTGGCCGTATCCACACCGGAATCGGCACCTCTCCCTACCATATCTTATCCAAACTGAATTCCAATCCGGAGGAGATTCTGGAAAGAGCCATTGCGGCAGTAAAATATGCCAAAAGGTTCGTTGAGGATGTGGAATTCTATGCCGAAGATGCCGGACGTTCAGACAATGTATATCTGGCCAGGGTAGTAGAAGCTGTGATCAAGGCAGGAGCTACGGTAGTCAATATCCCGGATACGACCGGCTATTGTCTACCTTACGAGTTTGGAGAAAAGATCAAATTTTTGTTCGACAACGTACCCAATATCCACAAAGCCATTATTTCCACCCATTGTCACAACGACCTTGGAATGGCAACTGCCAATACCATCGCGGGAGTGATGAACGGCGCACGCCAGGTAGAGGTTACCATCAATGGTATTGGTGAACGTGCGGGAAATACCTCGCTTGAGGAGGTTGTGATGATTCTTCGCTCGCACAAGGAACTGGATCTCCACACCAATATCAACACCAAGAATATCTACAATACCAGCAAGTTGGTATCAAGCCTCATGAACATGCCGATCCAGCCTAACAAGGCGATCGTGGGTAGAAATGCTTTTGCCCATTCCAGCGGAATCCATCAGGATGGCGTACTGAAGAACAGGGAAAACTACGAGATCATCGATCCCGTAGAGGTCGGAATCAACGAATCATCGATCGTACTTACCGCCAGAAGCGGACGTGCGGCCCTGAACCATCACCTCGATATGCTTGGCCTCAAACTGGACAAGGAAAAACTTGACGAAGTCTATCAGGAATTTTTGATCCTGGCCGACAAGAAAAAGGATATCAAAGAAGACGATCTTCTGGTGCTTGTAGGTGAACGCGGCATTGGAGAGCGACGCATCAAACTGGACTTCCTTCAGGTTGTAACCGGCAAGAATCTGATTCCCATGGCCACTTTGCGCCTCGACATCGCCGGCGAAAAATTCACAGCAACGGAATCAGGGAACGGCCCTGTTGATGCTGCCATCAAAGCGGTCAAAGCCATCATTCACCGGAAGGTGACATTACAGGAATTCCTGATACAAGCCATCAACAAAGGCAGCGACGACATTGGCAAGGTTCACATGCAAGTCGAACACGAAGGCAATATTTTCAATGGATTTGGCGCCAATACCGACATCATCACTGCTTCGGTGGAAGCTTTTCTTGATGCCATCAACAAAATTGGAAACAGTGAACAATCAACTGACGTAAAAAAAGTTGAAAATTGAGTATTGAATGATTTTTGAAGAATCGAAAATTGAATATCGAAAATTTCTAAAAGTTAACATTTTGGAACCAACAACATTATTTGATAAGATCTGGGATGCCCATGTGGTCAACAAAATCGAGGGAGGTCCTTCGGTGCTGTACATCGACCGTCATTTCATTCATGAAGTCACCAGTCCGGTTGCCTTTTCAGGACTGGAAGGCCGGGGACTGAAGGTCTTCCGTCCGCAGAATACCGTGGCAACACCAGATCACAACGTACCAACCATCGATCAGCATCTTCCGATCAGGGAAGAGTTATCACGGAAACAGGTGGAGACGCTCACAGCTAATTGCGAGCGCCACAATATTCCCATGTACGGACTGAGTCACAAATGGCATGGCATCGTCCATATCATCGGACCGGAACTTGGCATAACCCAACCGGGTATGACCATCGTTTGCGGCGATAGCCATACCTCCACCCACGGAGCGTTTGGTGCCATTGCTTTCGGTATAGGAACCAGTGAAGTAGAAATGGTTTTTGCCAGCCAGTGTATCCTTCAGCCAAAACCCAAAAAAATGCGAATCAATGTAGAAGGGAAACTGGCCAATAATGTTACTTCCAAAGACATCGCCCTCTACGTGATCTCCAAAATCTCCACCTCCGGCGGCACGGGTCACTTTGTTGAGTTTGCAGGTTCTGCCATCCGCTCCCTCTCCATGGAAGCCCGGATGACCCTCTGCAACATGAGCATCGAATGCGGTGCACGAGGAGGAATGATCGCCCCCGACGAAACAACTTTTGACTATCTGATAGGACGTCAGGAAGCACCCCAAGGAGCCGAATGGGACCAGAAAGTCGCTGCATGGAAAAACCTCAGGACGGACGACAATGCTGTTTTCGATACAGAATATACTTACGACGCAGCGGATATTACACCGATGATTACCTACGGAACCAATCCGGGAATGGGTGTTGGCGTTGAAGGTTCCATTCCTACCGGGGATGACCTCACTGGAAGCGACCGTGCCACCTTCCTGAAATCATTGGAATACATGGGATTCCAGCCCGGAGAAAAACTCAAGGGTAAGAAGATCGATTATGTTTTCATCGGCAGTTGTACCAACGGCAGGATCGAAGACTTCCGGCTTTTCGCCAATTACATCAAGGGAAAAAAGAAAGCCGATTGGGTAACTGCATGGATCGTTCCCGGATCCAAACAGGTAGAACAGCAAATCCGTGAAGAGGGTTTGGTTGAAATCATGGAATCAGCAGGATTCGCCCTCCGTCAACCGGGATGCTCTGCCTGTCTGGCGATGAACGACGATAAAATTCCGGAAGGGAAATATGCCGTCTCCACCTCCAACCGCAACTTCGAAGGCCGTCAGGGACCGGGTGCCCGTACGATGCTGGCAAGTCCGCTCGTCGCCGCTGCAGCAGCTGTAAGTGGAATGATTTCAGATCCACGGGAATGATAGATAGAAAGCACCTGTAGAGACGTTGCATGCAACGTCTCTACAAACACATTTGTTTAAAATTAAAAGTAAACAAGAAAAATGTCAATAGAAAAATTCAATAAAATTACAAGTTCCGCAGTTCCTCTTCCGATCGAAAATGTGGATACGGATCAGATTATTCCGGCTCGTTTTCTGAAGGCAGTTGAGCGTAAAGGATTTGGCGACAACCTTTTCCGCGACTGGCGTTACAGGAAAGATGGCTCACCAAACCCTGATTTCGTTTTAAACAATTCTCAGTACTCAGGTACAATACTGGTTGCAGGAAAGAATTTCGGCAGCGGTTCAAGCCGCGAACATGCCGCCTGGTCTGTTTATGACTATGGTTTCAGGGTCGTAGTTTCCAGTTTCTTCGCAGACATATTTAAAGGCAATGTTCTCAACAACGGATTACTTCCGGTACAGGTTTCAGAAGATTTTCTGCAGGGTATGTTCGAAGCCATCGATAAGGATCCGGCCGCCATTTTCGAGGTTGATCTGGAAAGCCAGACTATACGAAATATAAGCCTGTCTACAGAATTCAAATTCGACATCAATCCCTACAAAAAAGAATGTCTTTTACAAGGGTATGACGACATTGATTATCTGCTGAGTCTGAAAAAGGAAATTGCAGCATTCGAGTCAGCGGCCAATTAATTAACAATTGATAATTCCAATTAGTTGAAGCTGAAAGTGTAAACTATAAAAATGAGAAAAGCACCAGATCGCCTTTCCTTTTATCATGCAGGTCATTTAATCAACCATACTCCAAATTGTCAATTTATTAACTATTTCGATGAAGAATAAAATTTACATCATGGATACGACCCTGAGGGATGGCGAACAGACCTCGGGAGTGTCCTTTTCTGAATCCGAAAAACTGAACATCGCCAAAATTTTGTTGGAGGAGGTCAGGGTTGATTACCTTGAAATTGCCTCTGCCAGGGTTTCTGAAGGTGAGTTGCTCGGAGCGAAAAAGGTGATGGCCTGGGCCAATGGAACAGAATTTCACGACAAGATCGAAATACTTGGATTTGTTGACGGATCTACCTCCCTCGAATGGATCGCCAGTGCTGGAGGAAAAGTAATCAACCTGTTAGGCAAAGGATCTCTTCGTCATGTCACACAGCAGCTCAAGAAGAGTCCCGAACAGCATCTGGCGGACATCAAAAAATCGATTGCTCTTGCCACGAAGATGAACATATCCGTGAACCTCTATCTGGAAGATTGGTCCAACGGAATGCGCAACTCACCCGAATATGTCGATTTCATGCTCGACGGACTGAAAGACGAGCCCATTCGGCGGATGATGCTTCCGGATACCCTCGGAATTCTTAGTCCAACGGAAACCTTCCAGTTCTGTTCTACCATGATTAGGAACTTTCCAATGCTTCATTTTGATTTCCATGCCCACAACGATTATGACCTGGCTGTTGCCAATGTCGATTCGGCACTGCGCGCGGGTATCAAAACGATACATACCACCATTAACGGATTGGGCGAACGCGCCGGAAATGCTCCGCTTTCGAGCGTGGTAGCCTTACTCAACGACCACCTCAAATTGTCCAACTCGATCAACGAGCACAAACTGAACATGGTGAGCAGACTCGTCGAGACCTTCTCCGGCATACATATTTCGAGCAACAAACCAATCATCGGTGAAAATGTCTTCACCCAGTGCAGTGGCATTCATGCCGACGGAGACAACAAAGACAACCTCTATTACAATGATCTTCTTCCTGAACGTTTCGGCCGTACCCGGAAGTACGCACTTGGCAAAACCTCCGGCAAAGCCAATATCGCCAAAAATCTGGAAGACATGGGTATCAGGCTCGATCCGGAAAACCTGAAAAGGGTGACGGACAAGGTAATTGAACTGGCGGATAAAAAAGAATCTGTGACTTCCGAGGACTTGCCTTACATCCTCTCAGACGTGCTCAAAAGTGAGACGATCTTTGAAAAGATCACGCTCCGGAATTATGCCATCTCGCATGCCCTCGGACTCAGACCCATGGCAACGGTTTGTATTGAATTGAACGGAGAGTTATACGAGGAAGCAGGATCAGGCGATGGTCAGTACGATGCATTCATGAACGCGCTTCAGAAGATTTACCACAAACTGCACAAGAAAATGCCTGCATTGGTCAATTATACCGTTACCATTCCACCGGGCGGGAAGACCGACGCCCTGGTAGAAACCCTGATCACCTGGGAGCTTGGACGTGAATTCAAAACCCGGGGACTGGATCCCGATCAGACAGCTGCTGCCATTAAAGCTACCATCAAAATGCTGAATATCATCGAAAGTGACGGACAGGTTTATTGATAATTCGATAATTCGGCAATTCGATAATTAAACAATATTGAATTAGGATAACTGAGAAAAATATTATTATATAAACCTTATTTTAATTGAATAAACCTTAGTAGAAAACATGAATCCTGATCATTCAACCTTATTCAATTATTAAGAAGGTGAATGTTGGACTTGAAATGAAATGTCCGATTAAGGTAATAAGGTTTAATTTTGTCGTGTCAATCCAATCAGGCAAGGTAAATAAAGAAAATAATCGTTGATTTAATCGGGAAATACTGAGACAAATTTGAAATATTTCAAACAATATAAATAGAATCTATGAAGTTGAACATCGCTGTTTTGGCCGGAGACGGAATCGGGCCGGAAATTGTAGCACAGGCATTGAGAGTTACTGAAGCTGTAGCAAAGAAATTTGGTCATGAACTGCATACCACGGAAGGTCTGGTGGGTGCCGCAGCCATCGACGCAACAGGCAATCCCTATCCCGACGAAACTCACGAGCTGTGCATGAAATCGGATGCGGTTCTTTTTGGAGCCATCGGGCATCCCCGTTTCGACAATGATCCTTCCGCCAAAGTGCGCCCCGAACAAGGATTGCTGGCCATGCGCAAGAAACTTGGATTGTATGCCAATATTCGCCCGTTAATCATCTTCCCTTCCCTTCTCGACAAATCGCCATTGAAGACCGACCGCGTTGAAGGTGCCGATTTTGTGACCATCCGCGAGCTCACCGGCGGACTCTATTTCGGACAACCTCAGGGTCGCAGCGAAGACGGAAATACTGCCTATGACACCTGTATCTATACCCGCATGGAGGTGGAGCGAATTCTGAAACTAGCTTTCGAATTTGCCATGAAACGCAAGAAGAGACTTACCGTGGTCGACAAGGCAAATGTTTTGGCAACTTCACGCCTTTGGCGACAAATCTCCAAGGAGATGGAGCCACAGTACCCTGAAGTGGTGGTCGATTATATGTTCGTTGACAATGCCGCCATGCAAATCATTCAGTGGCCAAAAAGCTTCGATGTGATGGTGACCGAAAATCTGTTTGGGGATATCCTGACCGACGAAGCGAGTGTCATTGCGGGTTCACTCGGAATGCTGCCTTCCGCTTCCATTGGTATTCACACCTCCGTTTTTGAACCCATCCATGGTTCCTACCCGCAAGCGGCAGGCAAGAACATTGCCAATCCATGTGCAACGATCTTATCCGCGGCGATGCTTTTTGAATATGCCTACCACCTCAACGAGGAAGCAGCATTGATTCGCAAGGCGGTTGAAGCCTCCCTGGAAGCCGGTGCTGTCACAGAAGACCTTACCGACGACAAATCCGAGGCACTTTCTACTTCGGCAGTAGGTGACTGGATCGTGGAATATATTGGGAAGTAGCGATAAGTTGTGAGTGATAAGTTATAACTCATCACTCACAACTTATGCCTCAAAGATAGGGCTGGATCGTTTTCGCCCAGGCCTGATATCCTGATCCAAGCAGATGCAGACCGTCATTGGTGAACATGGGGTTGAGCAGGTCGTCGTTCGGATTTTTAAGCACACTGAACAAATCAATGTAAGTCGCGCCCAGCTTCGGGCAGATATTTTTTAGCCTCTCATTGATGTCCATTACCTGTGGAGTCCTGCTGGTATGGGATGCAAATGTTTTAAACGTATTGTTCACCGGAAAAATACTCTGAACATACACCTTCGTTTTAGGTGATTGCTTGGTGATCGTCGAAACAATCTTCACAATATTGACAAAAACCGTATCCGGGGAGATATTTTTGGACAGGTCGTTGATACCGATCAACAGGAATACCTTCGCAGGCTGTGTTTTGGTGACCTGGTACAAACGATTGTAGACCCCTTCGCTGGTGTCACCACTGATTCCCCTGTTTACGGCGTGTTTGTTCCTCAGCAGCTCGCACCACTCAGAACCGTCAGTGATACTGTTCCCAAGGAAAACCACCTCATTCTTTGTATCCGGAAGTAACTCAAAAAGAGATTTGCGCTGATCGTAATAGGTTCCGAATTTGGATACCTGAGCTACAGAAATCAGGGAAAATAATAGAAATACGATTAAAATAAGTTGACGCATGGTAATGGAAATTGAAATTGTGAAAATAAAAGACTTTGAGATCTTTTCGGTTAAATTTTTCCAAAAAAGGACAAATGGTTTAACCCAAAGTAACACAAGGTGAAAAAGGCACTTATCGAATCAAAAAATAGCGTTAGTCTTCAGTTTTGTCTGCAAATTTCGGTTTCAAAACAACAAGCTGCAGAACAATGGCCATCACAACGGGTATCGCCAACAAGGCTACATCATGGCCAAGACTTCCTGCGTCAGTTGATTTACCCAGAAAAATAGTAATCAAGGCTCCACACGAAATTCCAGCCATATTCATCAACCCGTAGGCCGCAGCGCGGTGTCGCGGTGATACAAACTGGCACAGTATAGGCATGCTGTTGGTATCGAACATTCCAAAGCCCAATCCGAACAATACGGCTCCTCCGATGATTCCCAGATATCCGGTTCCGTAACCAAGAAAAATGAGTGCCGGCACCATCAGGGTCAAACCGATTACACCCGTGTAGATTCGGCCTTTCAAGTTGACAGTGATCCATCTGTCAGCCAAAATTCCGCCAAGAATAACGCTTATCAGCGATGAACCGGCTATCGTTACAGTCGCCATCGGACCGGCCAATGACATGTCGATTTTCAGCGTTTGTGAAAAAAGAGTAGGCATCCAGCTTTTAACTGCCCAACCCGGAAAACTCGGTGCCGAAAAATAAAACAGAATCACCCAGAAACTCAGTGTTCCAAACAGAATACCCAGACTGTTTTTGACGGAATTTAACCCATCGATGAAAGTCGTTTTCTTTCTCTCAACAACCAGAATCCGCTTTTCCTTCAGAAAGAATACCAGTACCAGACTGTAGCAGATTCCGATCAAACCAAAAAGATGAAATGCCTGTTGCCAGGAATAGGAATGGGCCACAGTAGCGCCGAAACCACCCAGTGCCTGGCCGAGATACAGACCTGACAGGTGGATTCCAACAGCCAGCGAGCGGGTTGTTCCTTTATGATAATCAGTGATTAAAGCCAGTCCGGCAGGAATGTACAACGCTTCACTAACTCCCATCAGTGCACGGAGTGCATACAATTGATCGAAAGTAGTCGCATATCCCATGGCCATAGTCACACCCGACCAAACAGCCAGACTGCCAACTATCAGCCATTTTCTATTGACACGGTCGGCGATCAGACCTGCCATCGGACTCATGAGGGCATAGATCCAAAGGAAGATGGCCATTAATCGCCCAAAATTTTCGGCTTTCTCAAGTTCATGAATATCACCCATCATCGCCACCTTCATAGTTGAAAGCATCTGGCGATCCATGTAATTCAGGAGGGCAACCATCCAGAGCAGTGCCACCACCACCCATGGATAAATTTTCTTGTACTGTTCTTTTGTCATTCGTAGTTAGTAGTTAATGATGTCAGAAAAAATGGAATGGGATGGAAATTTTGAAGGATTGCATCATATTGTAAGGATTTCAAACGGTCTGAATTTTTCAAACAAACATCCTATTCCTATGTTTTTTCAATAGACTCCAGAGTTTTCCAAATTTGATACAATCCGCGCGGAACATGGAAACATCCTTTCCACTTTCCTCCTTTTAAAGGCAAAAGAACTTCTCCTCTTCTGTTCAGGTAGCCGAACCACTCTCCGTTTTCCGCATCAGGGTAATGAGACCATGTATAGTCGTGCACAATTTCGAACCATCTGAGGCACTCCTGATTTCCGGTCAGGGCATACCCCTTTATCAGGCTGATCAACGTTTCAATGTGCACCCACCAGAGTTTCTGATCCCATTCCAATTGTTGCGGAGGATAACCTTTGCAATCAAGAAAATAGAAGATTCCGCCAAATTCTTTATCCCAGCTGTTCTGCAAGGTAAGCAAAATTATTTTTACTGCCTTATCTGCCAGTTCAGGCCGTTTTAACCTCACAGAAAGGTCCATAATAAACCACATGGACTCGATGGCATGACCGGGATTGAGCAAACGGCCCTCAAAGGAGTCGGAGAAACTGCCGTCCGGATGTACATTTTCCATGATCAAACCGCTCTTCTCGTCGTAAAAGACCTCCATCACTTCATGGATGCATCTTTCGATGGTCTCTTCCACCATATCTTTTGGAAGCAGATGCTCTATTTCAAGCGAAAGATTACAGAGAATCATTGGTAATGAGAATCCTTTCAGCGGACGGTTTGCTCCTATGGTCTTGTTATATTTCCCTTTGGGATTGTCACTCCTTTTCAATATATTTTCAAAGGTAGTCTTCGCAATTTGCGCATATTCTTCGTTGCCGGTAGCGATAGAAAGCTGACCGAATGCCATGGTGGCAAAGCAGTCGGAGAAAATATTGTAGGCTTCCACCAGTGGCCGGCCTTCCCTGTCGAGGGAGAAATACCATGCACCTTCGGAATTTCGTCCATGACTGATCAGAAATTGGGCACCGTGCTCAGCCATTTCAAGCCATTCAGGTTTTTTCTCGATGTTGTTGTAAAGGGAAGCAAACATCCAGGTCTCGCGGCCCTGCAGCCAGACAAATTTATCTGTATCAAATACTTTACCCGCTTGATCGAGGCAGGTCAAAAATCCTCCGCACTCTTTGTCAACCGAGTTTGACATCCAGAATGGAACCACGTTGTTGAGCAGCTCATTCTTGTACTGTTCTGCTAGTTTTTTGAAATCCTTTTCCATATTAAAATCTGAAATAATTATAATTACACAGAGTTATACAGAGCCCTTTGACTCCGCTAAGGAACCGTTCTCTTCTTTCATCCGAGACGTTGCATGCAACGTCTCTACCTTCGCCTCATTCAGCCTTTACCGCATTTTCCATCTTCTCATTATCTCATTTTCCCATCTTCGTCCCAGTCGTCCAAGTCATCCTAGTCGTCAATTGCTCCGCGCTCATGGACTGAGGTAACTTTCAACTCGTAGTTCTCAACTCTCAACTTCTCCCGCCTTCAATTCAATTCTCCTTCATCTCTACCATGATGACTTTGTCGGTTCTTACTCCTGGCCTAATTTCACCGGAAGGTATCACTATTTTTCCTTTCCAGGAATAGGCGACGGTTGTCACAGGAGCATTCCCGGGTATTTCACCTGCTTCAGCCCATTTTCCTGTTAGGGTGTTATATACCAAAATCAGGTTGGAGAAACCGGGATGATTGGTCAGGAAATGATCCTTTCTTTTCAATAGACTATCCTTTCGGACAGGATCCGACACGGAAGCAATTTCAATATTCATTCGTTCAGTTTGGTTGAAGAAAAATCCCCTGTCGCCACCGAAAAGCAGGATCTGATTGTTCCCGAATGCAATGCCTGTTCCCGCAGAAACTGAGACGGGTTTGCCTTCATGCTGCAGATCCCCCACCCTGACCCACTTCTGATCTGAGGGGGTAAATTTAAATACCGAACTGAGAAATTCGGTCAAATCACCTTTTTTATTCCTCCCACCAATCACGAAAACAGCAATTTCATGTCCGTCATACTGTGCCGCCACTACCGCGTGGGAAAGAACCACCGGTAACCCGGGCAATTTACTCCATCCTAGTTCCAAATGGGAAAGTGAAAGTGAAAAAAATCCTCCGGTAGCGCCGTTTTTATCCAATCCGCCTGCCACGTAAATCTGATCCCCGGCAACTGTTGCGCCCAGTGAGGAAAGTTCATCAGGGAGGTCCGGAAGGGAATCGATTTGTACCGTACCATCCGCAAACGTATAACTCAATACTTTACTCAGGGGGCCATGGTCATTTTCCCCTCCGATACTGATGAACCTGTCTTTCAAAGTAACACAGGCCGGGTAGGCCAGCGGTAAAGGAAGTTTAATCTGGTTTTCTTTCCAGGATAGTGAACCATCAGATTTTTCTTCCAGCAAAAAGATCTCATCGTGGTAGGCTTTTACACCGCCTCGCCAGGGCATTCCATTTTCAAAATTAGCGCCACCTGCCACCAGTATATAATTTCCACTTGCACCGGAAACCGGTCCGGCAAGGCCAAACTGGGTGGCCATTCCGTTTCGTGGCGGTATAGGCGGACAACTTTTCCAATCCATCATTATATCAGAACTGCAACCAATGAATAAAAAGAAGAATAATACACTCAACCATTTCCGGTTTTCAGGCTTATACCTTCGAAAACAGGTGTTCCATCTGAAGCGATCTGACATCATCACTGAATTTCTCATATTTATCGTGTCCCATATTCTTTACCGGCGTCCTGAACTGGCCGCAATCAAAACCGATGTAATGCATGTAGGCCTTTCCGGTAGCAATGCCACCGTATTTTCCCAACAACATAATCATATCAATCGATTGTTGCTGAAGTTTACGGGCTGCTGCAAAATCTCCCCTGTCAAATGCCTCGATCATCTTCAGATAGACAGGTGCGGCATAATTGAAGGTACTTCCCACGGCACTTCTGGTTCCTAAAATCAGCGCAGAAAGCATATTCTCATCACGCCCCCACATCATCTCGTACTTTCCCTCCATGAAATGCGTACAACTCAAAAAATCCATAAAATCCTCGTGGGTATATTTGATGCCTGCCAGGTTGGGAATATACGGAGCGGCCTCTCTCAAAAAATCAATCATAGGAACATAACAACCCGACAAAACCGGAATATGGTAAAAATAAACGGGCAGATCTGGCACCTTTTCCGCAACTTTAGAAACGAATTCTGCAAGTTGTTTCGCGTTGGCAGGTTTAAAATAATAGGGCGCAAGCAGGGCAATCGCAGCAACTCCGTGCTCTTGTGCGTGAATGGCATTTTCGATGCACTCAACATATGAGGTACCACCAACGAGCGTGATCACCTTGACGGTTTTCCTCACTTTAGCTCTTTTGGTCCATTCCTCAACGATTTTCATTTTTTCTTTTTGGGAAAGGGAGACGCCTTCGCCGGTTGAACCGTTGATAAACGCTCCGACAATCCTGTTCTTATCTAAAAAATCATAGTAACTTTCAATGCGATCGTACATGACATCACCGGATGCACTCATCGGCGCAAAAGGAGCTGCAATCAATCCTTCAAATCGATTCATGGTATTTTTTTTAAAATATTGATTAGGTATGTGAAAGTAGACAACGGAAGATTGGCTTCATTGACCACATTGCCCCGTGAAAAAGGCTTCCAGCCATATCGGATCACTCCGGGATCCAATCCTTTCGTATCTGCAATTATTTGATTTCCTGAAATTCTGACCGGTACGGTCTTGAATATCCCATCCGAACCGGCAACTTCAAATTCCCGCGGCAAAGAACTATCAGACGTCTTGATCTCACCTGCATGGACAAAACTCAGAACCAGATGGTCTTTGTTCTTTTCCACACTTCTCAGCTCAGGACTTACCGGACTTGCTGCCATCCCGTACACATTGTGCAAGGCGAGATTCGCAAAACGCAATCCCACTTCTTTTTTTCTGATTGGGTGCACATTCAGTGAATCTCCGAGATCGGAAGTGACAACCATGCCGGAAAATGGAATGGATGCGGCCATTCTTCGCTGGGTGTCCCTGAACTTTTCCCAACCCGGACGTTGAATGGATGATAACTGGGCATAAAAAAATGGCAGCTCCCGATTGTCCCAGAAAGCTCTCCATGATTTGACCAGTTCAGGAAAAGCAACCTCGTAAAATTCAGAATTGTGCGCATTCGATTCGCCCTGGTAAAAGATGATTCCCCTGACCGGGAAACCTTTGAAAGTTGAAATTCCTGCATCAAAAATATAGGAAGGCATATAAGGATGTCGTTGTATGGCCGGGATCAAAGGAGAAACATTCTTCTGCGCACGCTGCCTGCACCAATCCATGACAAGGTCATTGCTGAGCCAGTCGGTCAAAATATTGGACAGCACCGGACTTGAAAGAATGGTTCGATGGTCGATGAAGGACTCTACAGGTGCTCCTCCCACGGCTACCTGGATTAATCCCACCGGTACCTGAAGTTTTTCTCTCAACTTCTTTCCAAAATAGTAGGCAATGGCCGAAAACCCGGCAGCTTCTTCCTGGCTGCATTTTTGCCATGCCCCTTCAAAATACTGGTGACTGTTTATTTTATTCAATGTGGCTGAATCCCAGGAAATGTCAGATGTTTCGGCGATTCCGCGATCATTCATGAGACGAAGCTGATCGACTGTCGCTACATCAGATTCTTTACTCCCATTCTCTGACTGATCCAGTCGGAACAGCATATTGGATTGTCCGGAGCAGAACCAGACCTCACCAACAAGAATATCTTTCCAATCGATGACGGTTTTGCCGTTGACCAAAATCTGAAACGGATAAGGTCCTCCTGCTGGAATAATAGGCATATTCAATTTCCAGCTACCCATTGGATCGGCGGTACATTTCGAGGCATTTTTCCCGAAAAAGACCTCAATCTGATCGTTGACACCGGCCATGCCACCAATGACAATTGGTTGATTTTGTTGAAAAACCATGTGCTCACCGAAAACCGGAGCCAGTTTGAATTCACCCGAACTGAGTTGTGGATTCGTTGAATATTTCAATCCCTCCACCTCTGTGATCCGTCCATTTTCTTTCTTAACAGGAACGAAGGTAAACATCCATTTCCACGACTTTCCATTTTGAGGAATCTTTAGCAAAACCCTGTTCCATCCTTTTTTGAGCCGGATCTCCTTTGGTTCGCGGAAAAAATAATTCTCATCCTCAAACGGAATCTCATCTGTTTTGGCTCCAAGCCCAGGATGCTTCCATATAGGAGGAGCAATGACTTCACCGTTCAGCCACACTTGCGGAACAGTAGTATGCCACTCGCCTTGCTCAGGCAGAGGTCCTCCCCTGCGCCCACCGGAACGCGACCAGTCGTGGAAGCCTATCCAGCAACTTGTCACCTGATCCTTGGGAGACCAGATATTCGTTGCTGCATAGACGGTACCGGTTTTCTCTGCCAACCAGGAGGGATAGCCGAAAAAATGCCTGATGTGTATGGTTCCGCCGTGAACAGGTCCTTGCCAGTTAAAATTATGTCCGTCCACCGTATAATTTTTTTGTATGGAATTTTCGACAGGAAAGATGGTTTTGGCATCACCATGGTTGTCAAAGGGGCCGATCAGGCTCCATTCCATCTCAGACTGACGGATGTACGGGAATGGTTTTCCCTTGAAAAAAAGATCCCTGTGAAGAATCATCCGCGATTCAAACTCCTTAAATTGCTCAAATAATGGATGGTCAGAGGATGGTAGTTTGGCCAGATATTGATCACCCAAATCAACAGGTTGTCCTTTCCAGGAAGTTTCACTGTAGGTAATCAATCCCGGATACACCGGATTCTGAACCAAAATATCATAGGGCTTGGTGACGTTGTTGTCGTTCCAGCAACACAAGATTCCACCCAAAGCAAGTGAATCACCATGTGCCTTGTTGCATATTCTGTCAAAATACAACTGGGCAACTCCCGCAAGCGGATCCAGGTGATTGAGGTAATTGAGGCGTGAATCGATGTACGGATGCCCCTCCTTCGGCTTCCCGGCGGCCGACCAAAGTTGGGTAATGGAGGTTTGATCATGATCGATTGGCTGTCCCGGACTCCATACGATGACTTCTCTGCCATTCGATCTGACGCGTTCAATCAGTGCAGCCAGAAGGCCAGGAGCCGGGCGTTCGTGTTTTTGCCAGACTTCATCCGTACCTAAATGCAGGAAAGGCATTCTCTCCTTTGGCGCCAGGCTGCATAATTCATCTATCAGATCCAAAAGAATAGGCTTCACCCGGGGATCACTCATGGAATCAATGGCAAAGGCCTTTCGGAATGCTTCACAATGTCCGGGAATATCAAGTTCCGGAATCATGGTAATGTACCTTTCACCACAATAATTTAGGATTTGAAGAAAATCTTCCTGTGAATAGTATTTACCCGGCCAACGGCTCATGGAGCTTGCTGCCTTGAGCTGGGGATATTTTTTACTCCCGAGACGCCATCCCGGATTGTCGGTAAGATGAAAATGGAATACGTTCAATTTATAGGCAGCCATCACATCAATCTGCTCCTTCAGCATCGGCAAAGGCATGAAATTTCTTCCTGCATCCTGCATGAATCCCCTGATACTGAAAGCAGGCCAGTCTGTAATGGAACATCCTGCCACAATTCGCTCGCCCTTCTCCTCAAAAGTCAGCTGCCTGACAGTTTGAAGCCCGCGAAAGAGTCCTTCGGTGGTGGTTGCGGTAAGAATGGCCGAATCGGCAGTAACAGCGAGAGTATAAGCCTCTTTCGGATTCATGGGAACAGCAGGCAGAGCAGAAGTGAGTCGTTGAACCAAACCCGTGAAATCCTTGCCAATTTTAAACTTCTGACCATTCCAAACCAGCTTCTGAGGCATAGGAATCAAAGCAGGAACTTTCGTCATTCCCACCCCTGAAAAGACTAGGCAAAAAAGGAATAAACACAGCAACGACAGAATCCTGACAATTCTTCCATCAAAACGATATTTGTTCAGGATAGCCTTCATTTTTTATTTGCTGGTATTTCCCAATAATTGGGATACTGATATTTTCTGAAAATAGAGGTTCTTTGTTCCTTCGAAGAGAATACCCAATGTATTTTCATCGACCATGGTCAGGCACGAATAACCGAACGAATCGGCACTGTTCAATTCTGTCTGACAAGCAACAGGCCATGTGACACCGCCATCTAGGCTTGCTTTGATGGTCATGTGAGCCCTCAAATTTTTATCGTTCGGATTGGAAAAAAAGAGGACCTCTTTTGATATTACGCCAACAAGTACTTTGGCTGATATAAGACTTGCCTGACAATTGGACTCTTGCAAAGCTGAATTGGAGGAAGAATGTACCGTCCAGGTCTTGCCAAGATCGTTGGTAACAGAGACTGCCCTGCCGTTGTCATTCCCTTTTTCTGTTTTGTTGCGGTCGTCACGCATGTTGAGCATCAGGCTTCCGTCGGGCAACTGAACTACCTGAGACTCGGTGGTATTTGATTTGGCACCTGTCCCGACAGTCCAGGTTTTGCCATGATCCTTGCTGCAAATAATGGTTGAAAACGGGATTTTTTGCTCATCCTTGTATTGTGCCGGAAACACAAGAGTCCCGTCTTTCATGGTAATGCCCTTGCCTGGTCCCTGAAAGAAAAGATTCCATTCAGGTCGCTTGCACTGTGAGGTGATGTTGATGGGTTGTGACCAGGTAATTCCGTCATCTTCACTTTTAACCAGAATAAACTGACCCGTCTCGTCGGGTTTCATACCCGGTTTGGATCCGTTCCAGGCCGATTGTCCCGGTATCCCGCTCACCCATAATCCGGCGACCCAGATGGTATTGGTGTTCTGATCAACCAATACAGTTGGATCACCCACCCCATTTTGGTTTTGCGGTAATCCGTTGAATGTCCCCATGTCAATCACCACTTTCATAGGCTCCCAGGTTTGGCCTCCATCGGTGCTGCGGCTCATTCCCACGTCAATATCACCCTGAAGGTCTCCGCCTCCCTGGTATCGGTTGTCATAAACGGCGATCAGGGTGCCCTTGTTGGTTGTAGCTAATCCCGGTATTCGGTAGGTATTCGTCTGATCCTGACCAGCTTCACGGAGCAACAAAGTTGGACGGTAAACGAATTTAGATTCCGGTTTAATTTTAATGCTTTGATTGTTTCCGAAAGAAACGACAATATCCTGAATTTCAAAATATTCAGAAAGTTTCACATTCGGCTTAAGTGCAAAATTAAGAAGAAAGAAATTTGCACCGGTGGCTATTGCCCGGTTTCCTGAAAAAGCGGTTTGGATTTCCACATTTTGTGTCACACCAAAATTTGAATGATCGACATCGGCATTTGACACCGTCAGCGTGGAAATACAATCCGGGTGACTGTCCGCGGTAAAGTTAATGGTGATGTTTTTCAGCTCTGTTATTCCTGTGCCTTCCTCACAATCGATTTTCATCTCATACAAGGACATTTCAGGTTTCCCAATCAAAAATGGGATGCCAACCGGCGTTAGCTGAACGCTGGATATTTTCGAAGGATACCCTTCTGCAGGCATACTTTTGGTACATTGAACCGAAAACAAAAGGGCGAAAAACAAAACGAAAATAGTTTCCATAATCGAAAATAGTTGGCTGATTTGCATGGCTGCCCATACAAAAAAATTGGTTGTCTTCAGATTGATGTTCCCGTTTGATTGCATATAAAGCAGTACATCAGGTTGTGAATATACCCAATGTACTGCTATTTTCAACTAAAAAGTGATTCAATTGGCCGGCTTGGAAGTTGGATACCCGGGCGTTTGGTTAACCGTTGGATCGTTCGTCCAGATCGCTTTATCGATGGGCCATAAAATCATATAGGACTTCAATGTTTTATCCAAAACACCATAACCATGGCTGGCACTTTTGAATACTAAAGGATCTGCTCCATATTTCATTCTTCTCAGGTCATACCATGCTTTTCCTTCATGTACGAACTCTTTCATACGTTCTGAGAAGATCGCCAGTTCGTTTTTGTCCTTGGTTGAGTTTACAAATGGTGTTGGATCTGCCGCAGGGGCAAAAGCACGGTCCCTGATAGACTTGATAAATCCTGAAGGATCGCTGCCTTCGGCATTGGCAATCTCAGCCAGCATCAGAAGGCGGTCGGCTTCGCGGTAAATTGGCCAATCATCGGTAAAGTATCTTTTATTGGCATTGATGGTTCCGATGAATTTGACGAGGGCTGTATTCCGGATGTTTATGGCATAAGGAACCTTGGTCACTTTATAATAATCATAGAAGGTAGCATCTCTCCGTTTGTCGTTGACCGCATACGATTTAAACAATTCAAAAGTATAACCGTACCGTTGAATGATCTGCTGTGCATTGGTGGCTGCAATATTTAGCGGATCAATTAACAGCGGACCGCTGGCCAATGAATCTTTGTAATGCAGGTTATCAAAATTAAAGGTAGAATAAAGGTATTGTGAAACACCTGTCATTTCTGCCTCACCAACCAGAAAACGCAGAGCGAAGATTATTTCAGCATTGTTTTTCTGACTGAAAGCGAATGCATTGGCAAAACTTGGCATCAGACTGTTTCCAGTGATCGCATTAAGTGCAGACTTAGCTTCAGTTAAATCAGCTGTTGTACCATATACTTTTGCAGACCACAACATCACTTCGCCTTTTAGCATTAAAGTTGCCTTGGGGCCCCACTGGCTTTTATCAGCGGGACTGGCTGAGCTACCAAATAGTCCTGCCGATTTGCTAACATCGCTTTTGATGGCAGCCAGCACCTCAGGTTCTGTTGCCCTGGCTTTCCGAAGAAGAACAGGATCTGTATTCCCGTTTAAGACCTCAGGTTCCAAACGAAGTGGAACGCCTCCATACGTGCGAAGTAGATGGAAATAGTAAAAAGCCCTTAAACCGTAAGCCTGTCCAAGAAGATAATTCTTCTTGGCATCAGTCAGAAAGGTGACCGCATTAACCTTTTGAATAAAAAGGTTGACCTGCAAAATTGGACTATACAAACCTGCAAAGGAGCTAATGCCGGATGAGTTTTCGTCAATCCTTTGTTCTATGATCGGCAATTCATTCAGAGAGGTACTCTGACGATCGACATTGCTATAAATTCCACTACGCATTTCTCCCAATCGAAGCAGCATAAACTGATTGTCTCTCAATTGCTTATGAATTCCCACCATGAAATTGGTGACCTGAGATTCATTCTGCCAGAAGTTTCCATCGCCAAAATAATCTTCCGGAGCGAGTTCCAGCGTCTTTTTGCAAGAGAAGGCAGCAAATGCAATGAGACCCGCTATGATAAAATATTTAATCTTTTTCATATTCCTTTTCTAAAGTATATTGTAATTTTTTATTAGAAAGTAATGTCTGCGCCAAGGATTAACTGGGTCGGAATGGTATAGGCGCCATTCTGATTTCCACTGCGTTCAGGGAAATTCAGCTGTTTATCCTTAATATATCCAAGGTTTTGCCCGGAAACAGTTAACACCAAACCGCCGATCTTAGCTTTCTTTAAGAGAGAGGAAGGAAGCTTGTAACTCAGGGAGACTTCCCTGAACGACAGGTAACTGGAATTTCTCCAGAACATACTGCTCGGACGGTCATAATTCTTAGTGTTCAGCTGGTCTGCCCAAACATATCTGGGATAAGTGGCATTCGTATTAGTGGGTGTCCATGTGTCATTAACATAAGTCGTTGGAGCAAATTCTCCTTGTGCACAACTCAATGCCCAGAGCTGCATTGCATCCATTTGAATGTGTCCCAAAGCAAAGTCCGTACGAACATTTATAGTGAAATTCTTATAGGTTAAGGTAGATGTTACACCACCTGTCCAACGTGGAATCTGCTTTCCGAGTGAAACCATGTCCCTGGTATCGATCGTATCATTTTTATCAATGTCTTTCCACATCACATCACCCATTTGAGTCGGAATCCATCCACCTGCGAGTGTCAATCCCTTTTGGGTCATGATTTTCTGGCTCGCTACCCTTTTACCGGCAGAAGCGTTGTACCAAACTTGTCCTGCTGCTAGGTCAACTTTATTGTAATTGGCTAAATCAGTTGCGTTTCTGATGATTCCCTCGTTTTCAAATCCATATACCTCACCCCACTCCTGACCTTCCTGGTAACCGCCAACCCAGATTAAACTATTGGAGGAAGGATCAAAAATTTGCTGACCACCTTGTCTGTTGTTTTGGTTCCCGTTAAAAGGAAGTTTGGTGACAATATTCTTGTTGCTCGAGGCGTTTAAACTTACTTGCCATTGAAGATCTTTTTTCTGGATGATTCGGCCGGCAACTTCAATTTCCAAACCGAGGTTCTTCATACTTCCATTGTTCGTACGAACACTGGATACACCTGAAGAGGTAGGAAGTAAAACACTTGCAATCTTGTCGCTCGTATTTCTGTTATAATAGGCAACTGAGGCGGTGATTCTGTTATTAAGGAATCCCATATCAGATCCTACCTCCACAGTATTGGACTTCTCCCACCTCAAATTTGGGTTGGCAATACCGGATTGCAAGAATCCGATCGTTCCATTGTAAGCTGTTTGTGAACCATAAGAGCCTTGCAATTCGTAGGTTCCGATTCCACCCACGTTTCCATTTTTACCCCAACTTGCTCTCAGTTTGAGATTGGACAACCAATCTTTTGTGGAAGCCATAAATTTCTCCTTGTGCATGAGCCAACCTCCGGAGAATGCAGGAAAGTTACCGTACTGATTATCACCCAATAACCTGGAATATCCATCCCGTCTCATGGTGAAGGAGAACAGATATCTGCCGTCGTAATCGTAATTCAAACGACCAAATCCAGACATGATTCTTTCCCTGGAATGCCAGGAGTCAGTTGACCGTGTTTGTGAAGTGGCATTATTCGTGGTCAACGCAAGATCCTGAAAGTCATCCGTTGGCGCAAGTGCACCATAAGCGTAAACTCCCTGATTATAGGAATCATAGAATTCTCCACCGATCATAGCTGCAAGGTTGTGCTTTTCTTTGAAGCTCTTTTGATAGTTGACTATTATATTATAGGTTTGTCTGATCGTACGATCAAAGTTATCGGAAGCATCCCTGTTTCTGTTCCATCCTGTATTCGGATTGGTATAACTCATAATCCCGGTGCGAAAATCCTTATTAAAAGAATCGGCCCATGATTCATCGTACATCAATATGGCACTTGCCTTGATGTAAAGGCCCTTTGTAATATCAATTTTGAAAGCCTGGTTCATGGTAAACTTATCAGACTGATTCTTCCTGACATATTTATCAATGTTGAAAGCAGGGTTACCATCGCTGGCATCGCGTCCGAGGATCAGGTCGCCATTGGCATTCGTACCACGCAAAGTAGGAGGAGCTGAAAGCATTCTTGCCCAATAGTTACTCTCTCCGTTCTGAAGAGATTGATCCCTCCAGGTAGCCCTGGCAAATTGAACTCCACTTTCGGAAGTCAACCAGTCATTCATTTTATAATCACCATTGAAAGCGAAGTTTAATCTATTGTAAAAAGTAGCGAGAGAGAGTCCGCCTTCATCATAATATCCCAGATTTGCGAAATATTTGCCACGGTCATTACCGCCGGAAAACCCAATGTTGTAATCCTGTGTAACGGAAGATTTATTCAATCCGTAATCGCCGTAATTAAAATCTTTGTAAATCAAATCATAGTTCGTTCCAGTTGGATCGTAGTTTCCTGACACATTGGTCTTGATAGGGTCTTTCATTTGCTTCCAACCCGGTTGACTCAAAAGTTCCTGATTGGTTGCATCCAGCCTCATCACACTCCAGATGGCCCTTGAATCATAATTTCCGTCCAAAATAGCACCAGTTGTGGGATCTTTGTACATATTTCCGGTTCCCCTTGGTCCAACACCAGCGACATTACTGGAAGCCAATGTACCATTGATAATTGACTGTTCAGCACCAAGACGTGCCCATTTAACATAATCAGCAGCGCCTGTAAATTCATAAGGCACATTCAGGTAATTGATGCCATGTTTGATTTTCACACTGATCTTGGATGTACCTGCTTTCCCTCTTTTAGAGGTAATAAGGATCACACCATTACTAGCACGGGCACCATAAATCGCGGTTGCCGAAGCATCCTTCAGCACTTCCATACTTTCAATTTCTTCCGGATTGATATCGCTCAGTGAGCCGCGAATCTGACCATCCATGATAATCAACGGACTTCCGCTACCATCAAAGTTGGTACCTCCTCTTAAAATTATAGTAGGCAACGATCCCGGTCTACCGGTATAAGTTGAAACCCTCAATCCAGGAACAGTTCCGGATAGAACCTGTGCAGGATTGGAACGTACTCCTGTTTCCAACAGTTTCGAGTCAACTTTAACAATCGAAGAAGTTACCTTACTCCTTGACTGGGTACCATAACCAACGACTATAACTTCGTCGATATTCTTGGTCTCAGCAATCAGGATAATCTTAAGTAGTGATTCGTTTCCAAGTTTAATGGTCTGTATTTGATAACCTACCATGGAAACATTCAGTTCAGTAGCACTTGCCGGTAAAGCAAGACTGAATTTACCTTCAATGTCAGAAACGGACCCAATGGTTGTTCCGCGAACAACTACATTGGCTCCGGGAATTGTCGAGCCATCTGCAGCATCGGTCACGACACCTTTAATGGTCCGCTGTGCGATAGCAATGCTGAATGACAGAAAAAATGCCAATCCCAGCAAATAGAGCTTTTGTGCAATAATTCTACTCATAAAATTTGTTTTACTTGTTTGATTGTCTATATTTGTTGTCTTATGTATGACATAATGCAGCAAATATATAACAGTATTTTCGATATTCAAAACATTTATTAACTTTTTTTAATAAATTCGCCAAATATGATTTCTGAAGATTTAAGTAGAGGCACACCTCTTATAGATACAAGGTCCCTTGTAGATAAAGTTGAATTTTACCTGATTGACCTGTTTATCAGGAAGAAATTGAATCCGGGCGATTTAATTCCAAAAGAAATGGAGTTGGCCAGCATGCTTAAAGTGAGCAGAACTGTCATCCGTGAATCCTTGAACCGGCTCAAAACCATGGGCCTGATAGAATCTGTCAAGCACAAAGGAACCGTGATCAAAAGTCCGGACTTATCAGAAATTCTTCAAAAAACACTAATCCCCAATATTCTAGACCAGAGTACCCTGAAGGATATATTTGAAATGCGGCTTGTAATCGAGGTTGGCATGGCTGATCTCGTGGTGCAAAGAGCGACGAAGGAAGATATTGAGGCACTTTACGTGATCATCAAGGACGAAATTTCTCCTTCCAAGGATACCTTGTTCGACATCGAGCATGAAGTCAGATTCCATGGCAAATTATACGAAATGACCAGAAATGAAACACTTCGCGGATTTCAAAAAATGCTTTTGCCTGTTTTCAATTATGCCTATTCGAGTGGATTAATCAACAAAAGCATCGTCAACCAACATTTTTTCTCACACAAAGATCTGGTAGATGTTCTCGGTAAAGGCGACGCAGCCCAGTTTGCCCAGGCCATGCGCATGCACCTTGAGAATCATTTCGGAAGATTATTCAGCATGGAAACATAAACAAAGGCAAAAGGCAAAAGTGTGGAACTCCCGTTATTTGTGGCTCAAAAATTTGCAGCCAACTGATGATCAGAGCGTTCTTTACTTTTGCCTTTCGCCTTTTGCCTTCTCTTGTTCCATGCTGCTCAAGTGCAGATCGAGTGCTTTGACAGAGATCTGAATCTCCAGGATTGAGAGTCCAAGGGAGATGATCAATAATAGCAGTGCAACTCCAAAAACCCAGAAGGCTCCATCCGGATATCCCATATAAATCAGGAACATCGTCAGCACACACAAAAAAAGACTGCTCACCCCAAATATCTGCATGTTTTTGGTCAGGTAGAGCCTGCGTCGCAAATTGGCGATCTGCCCCAAAAGAATTTCATCCTTGTGAACCAAAAATTTGGCATGCAAATCCCTGATCAATGCCGCATAACCCAGAAACCGATTCGTGTATGCCAACAGAATCAGTGAGATAGCTGAAAACAATAAGGCAGGAGTGGTGAGGGTGAATTCTTTCATTTCAGATTTTTAAAATAGTTGAATTGACTGTGAGACACGCGAACTCCGGGATTGGTTATGTTGACCACTTCTCAGAACTCTGAATACCAGGAATTATTTGTTTTTACAAGTTATGCTTTTTTTCTTGTCGCTCTGATCTGATTTTCTTTCCATTCCGTCCGAGAACGAACCTGACACATTTTTAATCAGGCTACCGCGGACCGTGAACTCCGGGGGTTCCTCTTCGTCTACAAACATATCGCCGCTCCGCGGCTGGATACTGAGAATAGGATTGTTGTGGTCCAAAAGCAACATCGCCCCCTCGTCCTAGTCGTCCAAGTCGTCCAAGTCATCCAAGTCATCCCAGTCGTCCGCTCGTCTCCGCAACGGGAGCAGATTCAACTTTCAACTCTCAGTTCTCAACTCTCAACTTCTCTACTTCAGCAACTCTCCAATCTTCTCTCTGAGCTTTTCCCCACGCAAATTCTTTCCAATGATTTTTCCGGTCTTATCAACCAAAAGATTGGCAGGGATGGAGTTGATCCCGTAAATTTTCGCGGTAGCATTGCTCCAGCCTTTCAGGTCTGAAACTTGTGTCCAGGTCAGCTGATCAGAGGCGACAGCCTTCAGCCATTTGGCCTTGTCAGTGTCATAGGATACTCCCATAACGTGAAAACCCTTGGCATTGAAATCTTTCCAGACTGCAACCACATTTGGGTTTTCTGCCCGGCATGGACCACACCAGGAAGCCCAGAAATCAATCAAAGTATATTCGTGTTTGGCATATACATCAGATAATTTCACTGGGGAATCGATTGAATCATTTTGTGTGAAGTCCGGAGCTGTTTTTCCCACCGCAACAGCTTGCAGGATGGTAACGCGATCAGCGAGTGACTTGG
The DNA here is from genome assembly GCA_037129695.1 of Prolixibacteraceae bacterium. Classification (GTDB taxonomy): domain Bacteria; phylum Bacteroidota; class Bacteroidia; order Bacteroidales; family Prolixibacteraceae; genus CAINVV01. The sequence goes on along the minus strand of JBAXUL010000024.1, from coordinate 7,578 downwards.
CACTTTTACTTTTCAACACCTCGGGAGAAAATTTCTGAAGGTACCCCTGAATTTCTTCTGCTTCCATGCCGTATTGGATACGTGACAGTATGATAGGCGCGACAAAGGATTTCGGATTTCCGGTTACAAATTCTTTCATGATGCCGGATTGAACATTGTCAAGTGAATCAATTTGTTTTTCCAAAAGTGCAAGTTCAGCCGCATTGCCTGACTTTTTGGCCTCGCTGTACTTTTCATAAAGTGGTTTCATTTTCACATCCAGTACTCCACTTTTTGCATCCAGCGCCTTCATCTCGTCCTGTGAAGCCGAACCTATGATGGTGACGTTGCGAAGGTCATCGGCTTTACCATTCAACTCAATCACTTTATTCTCAACAATGACAGAAATCTGTTTCCGTTCGCCAAGAGTGACAGAATACATGTCAGGAACTTCAACTGCTCCTTTGAGAATAAATTTTCCGCCCACGCTTTTTGCGGAGTCAATATTAACAGCCTCACCGGCAACGCGTTGTTTCAGGTAAACTGTCCCATCAGCCAATCCTTCGATGTTTCCGTTGATGGTAAACTTCGGTGCCTGACTGCATGCCACCACCAAAACGGCGAGAGAGAAAAAATAAAAGAGGTTTTTCATGGTATTAGATTATGTGATGAATGACGGAAATTTCGATTTCCGATTGATGAAGATTAAAGTTATTTTAATTCTATTTGAATGGTCAAATTCTTAAATGTCGCAGATAAGAATACACTTTTTAAGAGAGGCCAATTTATCCGGATTCGTCGGAACAAATTCCTGTCCGACAAAACCTTTGTAGCCGGTATCGACAATGGCCTTCATGATGGCAGGATAATAAAGTTCCTGTGTCTCATCAAGTTCATGCCTGCCGGGAACGCCGCCGGTATGAATATGCCCGATGTATTTGCTGAATTTCCGGATGGTATCGATCACATTTCCTTCCATTAGTTGCATGTGGAATATGTCATACAATAATTTAAACCGCTCAGATCCAACCATCTCGCAAAGGGCAGCACCCCAGGCAGTATGGTCGCACTGGTAATCCTTGTGCCCATAGCTGTTGAGCAGTTCCATGATAATCGTTACCCCGTGTTTTTCGGCAAGCGGCATGAGCCGGCGCAATCCTTTGGCGCAATTGATAAGTCCGACCTCGTCGTTCTGGCCTTCCCGGTTACCGGAAAAACAAATCAAGTTGGGAATCCCGGCTGCTGCTGCCTTGGGTATCATCGCCTCAAAATCGGCCACAAGCTTGTCGTGGTTTTCGATCCTGTTGAATCCTTTCGGGATGCCCCAGTCGGTGGCATATCCCACTGCGCACTTCAGTCCATGTGCCTTCACGGTAGCCCAGTCCTTTTCATTGAGCAGTTCGATCGACTCAATTCCCATCTCTTTGCAAGCGATGGCCAAATCATCGAGAGGAATATCTCCATAACACCACTGACTGACGGAATGATGAATATTCCCTTTCAAACCACCGGCGTTTTGTTCCGAAGCCCTACTCTCCTGAAAAGGGAAAACAGTTGCAGACAGGGCCGCTGTGGCGGCTACCTTGCCAATCATATTTCTTCTGTTCATCTGATTTATTTTCAATTTGATTTGACGAATTTAAAGAATTTTTAAATGTAAATTTATCACGCAATTTCACGCAAAGTCAGAAACAAGGTTATTCAGTACATTCTTTACCTAAATTGCATGTTCTCACTACTATCGACAACTACACTTTAACAACATGACAAGTATTAAACGACTGTTTAACACGGCTCTAATCTGGGCTTTGCCATTATTGGCTTCCGCACAGAACTCCGATTTTTCCAAAACTGCCATTTATTGTTCCGACAAAAAAAACGTTCAGCTCGCCAAAGCCGCCTCCGTTTTACAGGAAGAAATTCAATTGCATACCGGAATATTGCCAGGTATCGCCGGAAAGCCAATTTCGAAAGAAGCACCAGTAATCGTTGTGTGTCTTGAAAAAGATTTACCCAAACTATTTGCAGCTACAAGCCAGGCTTTCGAAAGTTTGAAACCTACCGGGAAGGATGGATACAAAATCGTAAGCTTCGCCCCTCAAACATTGGTCATTGCCGGTCATGATGAACGGGGTGCACTCTATGGTGCTGGTTATTTACTGCGGAAAATGGAGCTTTCCAACCATCAAATTTTACTGCCTGCAGGACTTTCCGTATCCTCTACCCCCGCCTATCCAATTCGTGGTCATCAATTGGGTTACCGGCCCAAAACCAATGCCTACGATGCCTGGACTGTCGCCCAATACGACCGCTATATCCGCGACCTCGCCCTTTTTGGTGCCAACAGCATCGAAATCATGCCTCCCCGCACGGACGACGATGTGACCAGCGTCAACATGAAACTCCCGGCCATTCAGATGATCGTTGAACAAGCCCGCATCTGCAAATCATACGGTTTGGATGTTTGGATGTGGTATCCCAACATGAACAGCAACTATGACTCTGCCGATTCGATCAGGGTAGAATTGGCTGAACGGGAACAGATATTCAAGATTCTCCCCAAACTGGATGCCCTTTTCGTTCCGGGAGGCGATCCAGGCGATCTCGAACCTGATCCGTTGTTCAGCTGGCTTGAAAAAGAGGCAGTAGTGCTCCGGAAATACCATCCGAATGCCAAAATCTGGATTTCCCCCCAGGCATTTAAACCAAGTACAGCCTGGTATGGCAACTTCTTTCAACACATCAACAGCAAGCCCGACTGGCTGGGAGGAGTGGTCTATGGTCCATGGATCAAAATGCCATTACCAGAAGTCAGAAGATTGACCGATTCATCGGTTCCGATCCGGCTCTATCCGGATATTACACACAGCTACAGTTGCCAATTCCCTGTACCCCAGTGGGACCTTGCCTTTGCCATGACCCTTGGCCGCGAGTGCATCAATCCCCGACCAACCGACGAGAAGCTGATACACAATCGCTACGCTTCTCTGGCTCAGGGAAGCATCAGCTATTCAGAAGGAACCAACGACGATGTCAACAAATTTATCTGGTCAGGTCAGGACTGGAATTCTGAGATACCGGCTCTGGAAACGTTGCGCGACTATGCCCGCTACTTCATCGGGCCAAAATACACGGAAGGTGTTGCGCAGGGGTTGCTGGCCCTGGAACAAAATTTCAGGGGCCCGTTACTCTCCAACGACCAGGTGGAAAGGACGTTGCAACAATGGCAGGACATGGAGAATTCCGCAAACGGAGAGGTTTTGTCCAATCCCAGGTTTCAGAGCGGATTGATACGTGCATATTTTGATGCCTACACGCAGCGCCGACTCATTTACGAAACCCTGCTGGAAAGGCAGGCCCGGTCCATCCTTGAGACTGCGGCCAAACCCGGAGTGCTCAAATCCATTGAAGCTGCTAAAAGCAGGTTGCTTCTTGCCAGGGAAAGTCCGGTGGCAAAATGTCTTCGCGACAGATGTTTCGATCTGGCCGACTCGCTCTATCGTAGTTTCGGCGCCCAGCTGACCATTCAAAAACACCATGCCATGAGCGGTCGGGGTAATTTCATCGACAACATCGACATTCCTCTCAACGATGCATTGTGGATTCTGGATCAGCTTAACCGAATTGAAAGGATTCAGGACGAAGATCAACAACTGACGGAAATTAGGAAAATGCTTCACCGCACTGATCCTGGACCAGGTGGTTTTTATGACAATCTCGGGAGTCAGTCGTCATGGAAAAGAGTCAAATCGCAAAAAACCTGGAAGGAAGATCCTGGAGGTCTCGAATCTCCGCGTGTCAGTTTTGGTGTCGGACTCCAAGGGGTAGAATGGGTAGACGAGATCGTGGCCAAAGGCTTCGAGGGGCAAACCACCCCGCTGGCCTGGATGAACCAGATCAACACCTTGTATTTTACCCCGCTGGTGATGGAGTATACCGATCTGGATCCTACCGGGAAATATACACTTCGGGTCGCCTACACCGGTCGTTTCCGTTCCAAAATGAAACTGGAAGCCAACGGCATACAGATTCATGATTACATCCGCATGGGAACACAGCCGTTATTCGAGTTTCAGCTGCCGAAGGAGGTCACCCAATCGGGCAAAGTCACGCTAACCTGGAGTTGTGCTCAAAACGACAAAGGCGAAGGAGAACGAGGCTCCCAGGTGGCAGAAGTTTGGCTGATGCGGGAGTTGGGGAAATGAAACGAAGGACTTAAGGACTAAAGGACTAGGGGACTGATCGGATGTCTTGTCCTGAAACAGGTTTACAAAAAACTGTAAACTAAAATCAGGACCAGTCACTCTGGGGTGGAGTCCCTCAGGGGCGAAATGTGGGTAGCCAGGGGTGGAGCGAAGCGGAGCCCCTGGAAAGCAAGGCCCATCGTTCACCGTCCGCGCCAGCCGATTGAAAGCAGTGATTGGCTGGCGCGGACGGAAAGAGACAAAAGTTGGCAGAAGAACAAGACCGTGAAAATGTAAGAAAATCTACAACAACACTGATCGAAGCGTCAATCAAAAATCCAAAATACGATGAAACAACTATTTCTAATGACCCTGCTTATGCTGGCTTCGCTTGGCAGCAGGAGTGCAAATACAGTGAAGCCACAAACAATCGTGCCGGATCAATTCGTAAAATCCTGGCTTCTGCTCGGGCCCATTCCGCTGCAACTGCAGCCCGATCCCGACAAATCATATGACCATTTGCCCGGCTTCAACAGCGATTACCTCCAGAAGTATGGCGGAGAAAAAAATCTCTCAATCAAGGCAGGCGATGTGGTCAGATTGGGAAAAGGACCAGTAACCTGGAAAAATTACCAGTCACCCGATTCCATCGTCGACCTGACTGCTGCAATCTCCAAATCCTATCCGGTATTCGCCTATGCCTATACCGAAGTCGAGGCTGCAAACGAGGGTGTTCAGATGATCGGTCTGGGCTCCAACGATGGAGTACAACTGTTTGTCAACGGAGTTCCCGTATTTGACTATCCTGCCAGTCGTGGCATCAAAATCGACGGGGATCTGGTACCTGTCCTGCTCAAAAAGGGAAGGAACACCCTTTTACTTAAGATCGAACAACATGGCAACAAGTGGGGCTTCTGCCTGCGATTCCATCGATTCTCGGCCAGTGAAGCACTAAATAGCGGCGACCTTTTCAAAATTTGGGCCGGTGAAACCGGGGTGGCCAGCGTCGTTTCTTCCTATCAGCCAGAGGTACTGAATAATCTGATTCAGAAAATCAGGATTGATATCACCGACACCCGGGGTAGTGAAATTTTGAAAGAGGAAAGATCCTCTTCTTTTTGTAATCCGCTTAAAATCCCCTCAGCCAGTTACCAGCCATACATTGCCAGCCTCACCGTTCAATTAAAATCGGGCGGAACCCTCCAGAGAAAGATCGAATTTACTGCAGGGAAGCTTATAGAATATCCATTATTCAGTAATGGAAAATCAGACTACCGCATTTCTGTGGCATCCATCGCTTCAGAATCAGAAAAATGGGCTGCGAAAGAACTACAGCACTGGATCAAAGAGATTGGTGGTGCCGAACTCGCGATACTTCCTTTTGATCAAAACTATCTTGGTCCGCAAATTGTGGTAGGTGCTAAGCCGGTCGCTGAGGTTGCAGAAGCGTCTTCACTTAAATTGAAATCCGGTTCACTCGCTAAGCAAAACCCTTCGACAAGCTCAGGGACCGAAGTTTCGCATTTGGTTAATGACGCTTCGACAGGCTCAGCGAGCAGCGATGCAACATTACATGAATCCTTCCATTACTTCAACATCGGTCCCAACATCTACATCACCGGCGGGCAGCAGCGCGGCACGATGTATGGGGTATTCGAATTCCTGGAAAGGGAGTTGGGATGCAGATGGTACACTCCTTCCGTGAATGTCATCCCCAAACGGTCGGAGTGGAAATTTGTTTGGATAGATCATTCCGAAAAGCCGGGTGTCCGGGTACGGAACGACTTCTATTTTGAAGCTTTTGATCCTATTTGGGCCACCCGCAACAAAATGAACGGTGCAATGGGCTGCCGCGAACAACCCGGCGGGATAGAAAGCTACTGGGCAGTGCATACTTTTTACCCTTTGATGCCTCCTTCAGAGTTCTACAAAAAGCATCCCGAATATTACAGCCTGATCGATGGCAAACGAATCTTCGAAAGGGCACAACTCTGCCTGACGAATCCCGATGTACTCCGGATCATCACCGACCGCATCAAGAAACGCATGAAAGAAAGTCCGGAATACCTGATTTATGATGTCTCGCAGAATGACTGGCACAACCCGTGTCAGTGCGATAAGTGTCAGGCAATCGCAAAGGCAAAAGGAGGAGAGTCCGGATTGATTATCTGGTTTGTGAATCAGGTTGCGGAAGCCGTGGAGAAGGATTTTCCCGACAAATTTATCGGCACACTCGCTTACCAGTATACGCGCACTCCTCCCAAAGATATCAGCCCTCGGCACAATGTGGTGGTTCGTTTATGCAGCATCGAATGTTGTTTCGCGCACGATTTTAAATCATGTCCCGAAAACAAATCATTTCTGGAAGACCTGAAAGGCTGGTCGGCAATAGCCCCGCACATGTATATCTGGGACTACGTGGTCAATTTCGGCCACTATGTGATGCCCTACCCCAATTTCAGGGTACTGCAATCCAACATCCAGTCATTCAGGGACAACCATGCGATTGGGATCATGGAGCAAGCTTCTTACCAGGGACGCGGCGGAGAGTTTTCGGAATTACGCGCCTACCTTATTTCAAAATTGCTGTGGAATCCGGAATGCAACACCGAAGCAGTGATCAATGATTTCATTTTCGGCTATTACGGCAGGGCAGGAAAATTCGTGCGGCAGTATTTTGATCTGCTTCATGACCGGATCACCCCTGACACCCATATCCACCTGGGATTGACTCCCGGAGATGCCATTTTTTCTGACGAATTTGTGCAAAAATCGAGCGACTTATTCAAAGAGGCTCTCAAAGTTTCAGACAATGATGAGGTTGCCCGCAGGGTAGAAATGTGCTCTTTGCCGGTACTTTACCTTAAATGCAGGCGAACCCCGGCCATCGCACGGCAAGATGGATCCTATTCAGATTTTTGCCGGATTGTCCAACGCGAAAATGTCACCTATTTTTCTGAAGCAGGAGCGGTAGACATCAATGCGTTTCACGGTTTTGTAAAGAATGCCAAATGATGCGACAATTCGACAATGTGATGATTCGACGATTCTGACCTGCTTTCCGCATTTTGGGCTTCTCTGGTATTTGCCCCAATTGATGTACCTGATTGAAAAGTTGGTTAGTTATTTTAAAATTTCTTTGGGCCGTTTAGAACATCACTGAATTTTATGATTTTCAACGCAAAGTAAAATGTCAGATTAATAATAACATTATCTTTAAATTCCTTATCCATTATTGTATTTTTACGTTTAATAACATTAATATCAACGCGTTCCATTACAATAAAACCCAAATCTTACTCAAAAACGAACTCTTTCATCATCAAATTGTCGAATTGTCACATGATCGAATCGTCGAATTGTCCAATGAACAAATTACAACTATGAAACGAGCATGGGCTAAGCCAACAAAAGG
>JBAXUL010000239.1:0-2690 GCA_037129695.1 Prolixibacteraceae bacterium | reverse complement strand
TGTGCCTTGAGAAAAAAATCTCATATTTCCCATCTGAATCTCGCTGAGGCTTTGAGTTTGATTGAACAGATCGGACCCACGAAGACCTACCTCACACATATGAGTCACGAAATGGGACTTCACGCAGAACTGATGCTTGAATTGCCCGCTGGAGTTGCTCCGGCATTTGATGGGCTGGTTCTGGAAATTTAAAAGTAGAAATCGGTAGAGACATTTCATGTAACGTCTCTACAAGTTCAATAATATTGATAAAATGAGGAAAGTAGTTTTTTTATTAGGTTTCCTGGTGCTATTTGCCATATCCGCGAAATCGCAGCAAGGCATTTTGCTCGACCGTGAACAGGCCGGCCGGCTGGCTAAACTTGCCTGGAAATGCATTCATACCGAATATGCGAACAACATCTCACACTCCATGCAATCTGCCGCGGATGCAGGAACGCCGTCGCAATTACATCCAGCTTTTTACGGCTGTTACGACTGGCACTCGTCTGTTCATGGACACTGGCTGTTGGTAAAGTTACTCAGGGAATTCCCTGATCTTCCAGCCAGGGATTCCATCATTGGTGCCATCGATTTGTCTTTGACACCTGAAAATATCGCGGCAGAAATAGCCTACCTGAAAGCACCCGGCCGGATCAGTTATGAGAGACCATACGGATGGAGCTGGCTTTTGAAATTAACCGCGGAACTGGCAACCTGGCAAGATCCGTTGGGAGAGAAATGGTTCGGGATTCTAAAGCCATTGGCGCAACAGGTTGTCCAAAACTACAAGGCCTATCTGCCGGGATTGTATTATCCATTGAGAAGGGGAGTACATGCCAATACCGCCTTCGGAATCTCCTTTGCCCTTGATTATGCCAGGGTGATGCACGATCAGGAATTTGAGAAGCTATTGCTTGAACGTAGCCGTTTTTATTATCTGAAGGATCAGCAAATCCCTGCATCATGGGAACCTGAAGGGGACGATTTCTTTTCTCCGTCTTTGATTGAAGCATCATTAATGAGAAGAGTACTGACCGGAGTGGAATTCAGGAAATGGTTTTCGGGATTTTTACCCCGACTTCCTGCTTCCTTGCAACACCCGGCGGTGGTTGCAGACAGGGCCGATCCTACAGGCGTACACCTCGACGGACTGAATCTGAGCAGGGCATGGTGCATGTTTGAAATTGCAAAATCACTTCCTGCCGGGAGTGCCATTGCTAAACAGTTGCAAAGGGCCGCGAATGAACATGCCGTTGATGCATTGCCACATGTTATATCTGAAAATTACCTCGGTACACATTGGCTGGCAACATTTGCGGTGTATATGTATTTTTCGCAGTAGAAGATAAAAACCTTCATGCCGGATTTTTTTGAGTCTTGTAAACCGCTCAAAGTCAGGTGTTTTTTACGTTGCGCTCTTTGTGTGCTTTGCGTAAACCTTTTTTAAATTTTCATTAAAGATTGACACTGGTAACTTTAGTTTCAATCAGTTATTTTTTTTCTTTCGAAGTTTGTAATATTGCAGAAACTAATACACCCAATTGCATGAAACTATTTTTTCCGGAAAACTATAAAGCCAAGCTGGATCTGAAACAAACAGAGAAAGCCATCAAACTCATCAAAGACTTTTGTCAGGAGAACCTGTCGTCCGAACTTCGGCTTCGCAGGGTGACTGCACCGTTGTTTGTTTTGCAGGGCACGGGTGTGAATGATGATCTCAACGGGACGGAACGACCGGTATCTTTCGCTGTAAAGGAGATGAATGATGCCAAAGCTGAAGTTGTCCAGTCGTTGGCGAAATGGAAAAGGCTGATGCTGGCTCATTATGGAATCCCTGCAGGGTATGGTATTTATACGGATATGAATGCCATCAGGCCCGATGAGGAACTCACAAATATTCACTCGTTGTATGTCGACCAATGGGATTGGGAAAAGGTGATTCTTGCCAAACAACGCGATATTGAGTTTTTGAAAAAGACTGTCAGACAAATATATGCGGTATTGTTGCGGACTGAGTTTGTTGTTTATGAAAATTATCCGGCGATCAAACCCATGCTTCCCGACGAAATCACTTTTATTTATTCAGAAGAGCTGGCACAACGTTATCCCAAACTTACTCCCAAAGAAAGAGAGTTCGTGATCACCAAGGAGCATGGTGCCGTTTTTATCATTGGCATTGGCGGAAAACTAACCAACGGGGAGATCCATGATGGCCGGGCACCCGATTATGACGACTGGACAACTCCCAATTCGGCAGGTTATTTCGGTCTGAACGGTGATATACTGATATGGAATCCTGTATTGCAACAATCTTTTGAGATATCATCCATGGGAATCCGTGTTGACAAGGAAGCATTGCTCAGGCAACTGGATCTTTCCGGCATGAACAACCGGAAGGAGCTGATGTTCCACAAAAAACTACTCAAAGATGAACTTCCTCTTTCGATTGGAGGCGGAATAGGCCAATCCAGACTTTGCATGTATTTCCTTCGCAAAGCTCATATTGGCGAGGTGCAGGCCAGTTTATGGCCCGATGAAATGGTGCAGCAATGCGCCGATCACAACATCTTCATGGTCTGAACCGTTTTATCCAAACAAAAAATCCCTGAACCTTTCCAGTTCAGGGATTTTTTGTTAATTTCGCACCCAATTCAGGCCGGCCCGGTAGCTCAATGGATAGAGCAACAGCCTTCTAAGCTGTAGGTTCT
>JBAXUL010000238.1:0-2729 GCA_037129695.1 Prolixibacteraceae bacterium | reverse complement strand
CTTCTCGGTTCACATCCCTGAAAGTTCAGCCAATACGATATTGCTGCCTGAGCCTTTGACCTGGGATAATATGGAGGTCAGTTTTGACGATATGGAAATAACATTTGATCAGATAGAATTTTAATTATGGCAAGACAAGAGATCAATCTCGGGATTGTCCCGGGCGACAAACGCGGCGACAAACTCCGGGTGGGTGGAAAGAAGATCAATGAGAACTTCACAGAGCTTTACAACAGTATCTCTGCAGGCCAGGCTTCGCCTGTCATAGCAGGAAAGCATGTGATAACTGAAGATGAAAGCAACCGTCTGACTGAGATCAATGTCATTATTCCTACTCCCGGAGCCGGTAAGGTCATCGACCTTATTTCATTGATCGCTCGTATCACACCAATGCCGCCCCCGATTGGCGGATTGCAGGTTGGTCCCACCCAGACATTGAACGTAACAACAGATGGCGATACCGAAACGCAGGACTGGGGTTATTTTCCGTCGCTATTTCTGACTTCATCGGGTGAGACAATTCAGCGGATGACTCCTGTTTTTTCAACGATACTCTTTGAAAATACGTCTGTTTATGTGTGCCTTTCGGGTGGAGAAAACCCCAAATCAGGCAGCTCGAAAATTGAACTTTTCTTTTTATACCGGATAATTGACCCGGCTGCAACAGGAACCCCGGGTGGTGGCGGTGGATCAGCGCTCCAGGTAGTGCAATCATTTATCAACCAAAGTGAAATCACAGTTCAGCACAACCTTCAAAAGTATCCGACAGTTGTTGTTGTTGATACCACCGGACGCGAGCTGATCTCGGAAATTACCCATGAATCGACGGATCAAATGGTGATCCGCCTCAATCCTGCAGCAAGTGGCAAAATAATTTATAGTTAACCCTTTTACAAACTTTAAAATTTAAAACATGGCAAAAAAAGTATTGGTCCCGTTGGACTTTAACAAAAACGAATTGCAGAATGCTGTAATTCAAAACCTGGCATCGGCCCCGGCCAGTCCGATAAAGGGCCAGAAGTATTTCGATACGACGGACAACTATGAAAAGTACTGGAACGGTACGATCTGGGTGAAGTCGGTGGATCCCACCGCCATTGATCACAATTCACTGGTAAACCGTGGAACGAACACCCATGCCACCATTGACACCCACATTGCATCGACATCCAATCCTCATGCCACAACCAAGGCACAGGTAGGCTTAACCAATGTCGATGATATCAAGCAGATGCCTTTGGCATACCTTGATATTGACGGTAACCTTGCGGCCAATTCCGATGTTAAGGTAGCAAGCCAGAAGGCAACCAAGACTTACGTTGACGTTCAGGTTGCTTCTATTCAGGGGCAGATCACTGCCGGCATGGTGTACAAAGGCACTTTTGATGGCAGCCAGACCATTGCAGCCCAGGGGATTACGACCATTCAAAAAGGATGGTTCTGGAAAGTAACGGTTGCCGGGACCACCTCAGGTGTCAGTACTCCATCCGGTGCAGGTGTGAGTGTGGGTGATATGGTCATCGCAAATGTTACCAAAAGTTCCGCCATTGTCGCGGCCGACTTCGACGGGGTTGATAACACTGAATCCTCAGATTTGGTAAAACTGGCGGCTGTTCAGACACTGACCAACAAATCAATCGATGCTGATGCCAATACCATCACCAATATTGAAACCATGGATTTCAAAGCCGGTATCATTGATACCGACGGAACCCTCTCTGCAAACAGTGATACAAAGCTTGCCACCCAGAAAGCCACGAAGACCTATGTTGACGGAAAAACCACCGGTCGCACCAAGAAATATGTCGGAGCGATTACCGCGGTTTCTACGCAGACCATCACAGCTGCTACCCACGGATGCACGGCAGACCTTGTGGCGATGGTTTATGAAACCATTTCCACCACCCGTTATTCCGTTGAAGTTGACATCAACGTGAACGCCGCCGGTGATGTAACCTGGACTTCGGCCACCGCAATCACTGGTCAGATCGTAATTGTCGGATAAACTCTGAAACTTAAAAAGTTGTTATGCCATCATTTAAGTCCAACCTGGACATACAGCAAAATCAACTTCTGAACGCTGTCCTGCATACACTACGGGATTTACCTGAAAATCCCGTAGCAGGGCAGTTGTATTATAATGAGGGTAAGCATACCGCATACCTTTATAACGGGAGTTGGTGGATGCCCTGGGGCGAATATTCTCCAGGACCATCTCAGCAGACAAATCAATATATTCTGAACATCCCCAATCCTTCAATAAAATCATCGATGGTTTTCGTGAGATTATATGATAACCAGGATGTAGTAAGGATTGATTCCCATTTTAGCACTGGATCAATAGTGAATTTCAATATTGAGTCCAGAAGTTCCGTCAATGAAAAAGGATTTTTATTGACTGATAATCCGATTCAGGCAGTTTACGAAGGAACAGAAACGACGGCTTTTGCAAATTCATCGCTGCCAAAAGACAACTGGCTGTATATAGAAATTGTCCAGAAGGATGACGGCACTATTGTCCCAAAAGATGAGGAGCAGGCTGGTTTACCTGGTGAAACTGAGCCACCGGCAGCAACTACTGATAGTGAGATACTCGGTCTGTTGACAATAACGATCACCTGTATAACCACGTGATCGTTATTGATTCATTTACCCTGGTGCCTAACTGAAAAATGGGTGATCCTTTAGTTTCTGAGCTGTCTCCATCTTTGTCACTCTGATATATCTCA
>JBAXUL010000237.1:0-2787 GCA_037129695.1 Prolixibacteraceae bacterium | reverse complement strand
ATCAGAACAAACGGCTCTATTTCCCGCTTATGTGATTCGGGGTTTAACGTCTGACAACCTGAAATTAAGCGTTGATAACAGGGTCAGTGTCTTTCAGGATGGAATCTCGACCAGCAAGCAAATTGGAGCGTATACTGAGTTCTTTGATATAGATCGTGTTGAAGTACTGAAAGGACCACAAGGTACACTTTTCGGTCGAAGCGCCCAGATTGGTGCAATCAGTCTGATTTCGAAACATGCTCAGGATGAAACTTCCGCTAATCTAACACTTGGAACAGGAAACTACAACCAGGTTCGAGCCAATGGATATGTAAATGTCCCACTGGTAAAAGAAAAGCTCTTTGCTCGTGTTGCAGCCATATACAACAAACGTGACGGTTATATCGACAATTTGTCCAACGGAACACTTATGGGTAAAAATACCCTGGCAGCCAGAACATCTCTTAAGTATCTACCGACCAAGAAAAGTACAATTGATGTTATCCTGAATTTTGAAAACGACGATATGCCCGGACAAGACTTTAAAAGTGGCACTTTCGCTCCAAAAGGTGGTGATACGAGTCCTTTTACATTTGCTGACCTGGGTACAGGCAATCAACTATCTGACAAGCGAAAAGTTTTGGGTGCTACCGGCCAATATAAGCAATACTTCAATAATTCATTAAGTCTGACCGCCATTACCGGCTACCGTAAAATCAATGGATCCTCGTGGACAGACAGTGATGGTACAAAAGCTCAGGCACTTGATTTTGACATCAATGTGGATTATGACCAATTTAGCCAGGAAGTTAGGTGTAACTACGACGGACAACGCTTCTCAGGTTTTGCAGGTGCAAATTATTTCCATGAATATGGCAATGAGACTTTTTTGTTAACACAGGATGAACGAAGCGCTTTTGCTATGCTGTCGCCCATGTTGGTTGGGAAAATTCCCGGATTTAAAGCCATTCCAATGATCATAGAAGGAGAACCCAACCTGGCTTTGGCAACCAATCCTCTCACCAAACAACCTTTTCAGACATCACATACTGAAAAAGTGAATGAAGATGGTGCAGTAAATAACGCTTTTGATGTTTTTGCAGATGGTACCTTCAAAGTAACCCCAAAATTTAAAGTAACTGCCGGAGGACGATTGATATTCGAAGACCTCACAACATTTTATAGAGTGGATCCTTCACCAGGCACCTTGAGTGTTATATTAAAAAAAGGAGTTAACAATATTTTTAAACCAACTGCAGGACACCTTGAAGAGAGTAAATCATATACTGATTGGGTCGGTCGGTTTGTGATGCAATACGATTTTTCAAAAGAGGTGAGTACTTATGCTTCATGGTCAAAAGGTCGTCGACCAAATGTAATTCAGATTGATGCTGATGCTACACAATACCTTCGTGCTGAGGTGGTTTATAGTTATGAAGCCGGCGTAAAGAACATGCTATTAAATAACCGCCTCCAATTCAATGTGAGCGCTTTCTATTATGATTACCGGAATTTTCAAACAAGTTCCGCTACGTTGACAGGTGGCGGACTTTATACAATATCAGATGCCGGAAAAGCAAGCGGAAAAGGTGTAGAAACAGAATTTCAATTTGCTGCGACCAAAGGTCTTACTGTTTTTGCTAATTATGCTTATTTGGATGCAAAATTTGACAATAACAACTCAGATGGCAGTACACAATTATTAGCCGGGCATACCTTTCGCCTGACGCCCAAACACTCTGGATCCGCCGGAATTTCTTACCAGTTTGGATTAGGGAAAGTTGGATCTCTTGCGCTAAATTTGTCAGCAACCTTCAAATCGAAACATTTTTTCGATGATGAAAATACTGCAGGTTTATACCAGGATGGATATACCCTTTTTAACTCAGCCCTTCAGTACACGAGCGGTAATGGCAAATATGGTCTCCGTTTCAATATGAATAACATGACCAATGAACACTTCCTCATTGATGCAGGCAATACGGGTCTGGCTTTTGGTATTCCAACCTTCGTACCGGGAGCGCCAAAAATCTTCGGAGTACAATTGTTTTATAACTTCTAAAATTTATTGGAAAATCAATAACCTGGATTAGACAGGCATCATGCCCTGCCTTTCCAGGTTGTTTAATTTTTTTTCTCATGCGAACTGTCATATTTCAATTGTTATTTGTTCTGATCGTCAATTTCTCTTTCGGTCAAGAAAAACCCCAGGTGATGGAATTCGATTCACCAAATAAACCTTGGAGCAGTATTAACTTCAACAATGATAACCGTAATTTTCATTTTGTTGTAATGCCTGATAATACAGGCGCACACCGCGAAGGTATTCTGATGCAAGGTGTGGAGCGTATCAATCACATGCAACCTGAATTCGTAGTGGGAATAGGGGATATGATCGAAGGTTATACAGAAGACTCTACACTTATCAGAAAACAATGGACTGAATTTCAAGGTTCCATTAGCCAGCTCAAAATGCCTTTTTTCTATGTGCCTGGAAACCACGATTACTCCAATCAAATGATGGCAAATTTCTGGCAAACACGCTTCGGTTCAGATTATTACTATTTCATTTACAGGAACGTCCTTTTCCTCTGTCTGAATTCGGAAGATGGAACCACTTCATTTGCCAAAGCCGATGTTGGTGACAAACAATATTCTTTTGTTGAAAAAGTATTATCAGAACATCCAGGTGTTGATTGGACTATGGTATTCATCCATCAGCCATTGTGGTTAAATCCGGGTGCCAAAAACTGGCTGAAAGTTGAAAAACTGCTTTCTGATCGTAAACATTCCGTATTTACGGGGCAT
>JBAXUL010000236.1:0-2788 GCA_037129695.1 Prolixibacteraceae bacterium | reverse complement strand
ATATCGTTATAATTGACATGAAATCAAACAGTAAACACTTTTTCAGCAGACCCTAGTTATTATTTATATTTAGAAATAGCTTTATGAACTCAGAACAGATCAGCAGAAGGAACAAATATTCAAATGACTATCAATATTCATTCATAATATAATCGGACAGCTCAACCACCATATAAAAGTGTTCCAACAGGTTCGATATTTCGATGTTCCCCACTACAAAAGGTCCCTGTAAGCAAATTGTTTACAGGGACCTTTATTTTATATTACAACTAATTCACCTATCCGTCAGGTCAAATGTTGAATTCTGCAGGGATCAATCCGCCAGGGTATACAGATATATAAAATGAAACCACCACATTAGGGTAACGTATAACTGAAAATGAATATATTGCTTTCAAAACTCTGAGACAAAGTATCGGTTGTCTGTATTAATCTGCTTTTGGTGTAACCTCAAATATTTAAACTATGAAATCAAAATTAATTGCTCTGATTCTTATTTGCTTTCTTTTTTCATCAACTGTATCTTCACAGGGGAAAAGGCAGATTCTTAAATTGCCGGTGCTGACTGTTGAGCAAAAATGGGAAACGGCGGAGGGAAACCTGATCTATTTTATTATTTCCGGCATTAGCTATGCGAAATCCAAGGGTGAGAAGGCTGAAGATTTTGGAACCTGGACTGGCAAGGTTGGTTGTCCCTATTGGAAAGGACTGGATTCATTGACTGTTTCACGTTTTGTTCAGGAAATATCTTCAAATAAGCAACAGTTTAAAGACTTTCAAATGGAAATACTAGATTCAGAAAAAACCAAGGTTGAAGGGAGGATGAAAGGATTTGGGACCAACCTGGTTAAAATGTACAATATGGGTGGTGTCACGGAGGATGATTATCGTCGATTTTTTGAGAAGAAATGGGAAGCAATTGCAAATTGTGTCGGGTTCGATTACAGTCAGGTTGTTAAGGGAGAATGGACCTACTTTACTGTTTCGCAAAGGAAATAGCCTACTGCTTGAATTTTTGCATTCTTCATTTCAGGTCATTAGCGTCTGGGAAGATTATTCCTGTTAGGTCATATCACAACTAATGCAATTTTTTTGATTGTAAACATATCCCAGCAGTACTAAAAAAAGGATTCATACTCAAACGGTTTGAATCCTTTTTTTAGGGTGATGCCGAAGAACTATTGACTTGAATTATAAATATTTGTAGTATCTCTAATCTTTTTTGCAAAGATTAATTTAAATTTTTTTCAAGACCAGATCTTTGTTTTTATTTTCAAAACTGTAGCTATGAATCTCGCCTTTTTTTGTAAATGAAACAGTCATGTTACCAGACTTATCCATACTCATAGTTTTAGAACTAGCAATTTTTTTGGCTTCCTCACGGTCCTTAGCAGGCATTATCAAAGTTGAAATAACTGTTTTCGAATCGGTTGAAATGACTTCTGTATCAAAATAGTCAATCCATGCGAACTTGAATGTTTCATTAATATACTGACTTGCATGCTTCCCTGGAATAACCTTATTTTCGACTTTTGTCAAAGGAATTAATACCATATTCCCTTTTTTACCTTCGAGGAAGACAAATCCTTCCTCAAATGATGCAGTCACTCCAGGATGAAAGCGAACATCAATTTTTGAACCCGGTTTCGCTGTAATTTCATCTACAACCAATGTTATTTCTGGCTTATCAAGAAGAACATGCCGTTTCCACTGCTGAAGCTCAATTTTCGGATAAGCGTTGGTTGGATTCATGACAACGTAATCGTATTTATCGGAACTTTTGAATTCTTCTACCTTTCCACCAACTTCATAATTATATTGCTGCTTCCTGAGTTTTCCAGGAATCTGTTTCTCGTCATTGACAAAAACTACGTTGTGACCAATGCTGGATGCCTGTGGATAATCAAATCGCATATCGTCAAAGTATTTTTCGTCATATCCAATCGAACCGAGATCGCGAATAAAGGCCTCATTTTGCCAGTATAAAACAATATGGCCAATATCCAAATGGCCATGGTGCGGATCATCATTCATTCCGGCTTTTCCGGCAACCATCACTTTTTCAGGACTTGTAAAATCACTTCGCATGACCCACCAGTTGATAGTTTTGAAAAGGATTGAAGGACTTTCCGGTGCTTTTGGTTTTATATCTGGTCGAGGCCAGATGATGTCGAAAATGTCATTCCCGTCTCCCAGAAAATCTTTCCTATACC
Organism: Prolixibacteraceae bacterium; assembly: GCA_037129695.1. Taxonomy (GTDB): domain Bacteria; phylum Bacteroidota; class Bacteroidia; order Bacteroidales; family Prolixibacteraceae; genus CAINVV01. Next base: position 575 of record JBAXUL010000236.1, on the reverse strand, counting down.
ACGCTGCCTCAGCATTTTTGGTTTCAGTGGCTAACTTGTTGATCATATGTGCACTTCCAAGGTATCGGGTACCACTACCTGAGTCTTCAAAATTAAGCGATCCTCCTCCTGGAAGGGAAATAAAAATGGGGAAATTGGCCGGATTATTTTTAAGGCGCTCATTTTGAAAAAGATTGTATTTTGATTTTGTGATTCGTTTTAATGCATCAGCAAAAAAAGTTGTCGTGTGCAAGGCGTAATTCCAATAGCCACCGCCTTCCTGCCAACCACCTGATTCATCTAATTCGTTGAGCATTAGATTTATGCGATTGTATGATTCAGCGACAATATCAGTTAGTTGCGGATTTTCAGTTAATAATGTCAATCCGGTTAAACCAACACCTGAATTACAAACACCACACCAGTTACATCGGTAGGCAGTTGCCCACCAATGGAATTCGTAATTCCCTCTTACGCGGGTGACCACTTTTTCAATTAGGGCTCCTCGAATCCGATCACGTTGTGCTCGGGTTAATCCTGTATAAAGCCAGTCGTAGATAACTGCCATGGTCCGACCTGAATCACCACTCATGTGA
>JBAXUL010000235.1:0-2811 GCA_037129695.1 Prolixibacteraceae bacterium | reverse complement strand
AGCGGATTGGCACTGGAAACCCAGCATTATCCCGATTCGCCGAACCATCCTGAATTTCCAACCACTGAGTTAAAGCCCGGTGAAACATATAAGTCCAAAACAACTTACTTATTCGAAACCAGATAAATAATTTGACCAACAGAAAAATCTCAGAGAAAATCCTGTTCACAAATGGCATCTCCAGATTATGGATTGGGTATTCTTTAGGAATTTCAGGAGCCAGCAGAAAACCAAAAATGCAAACAGATGAACACATCATTCAAGCGTTCGAATTATCAGTCTGTTAACCAAATTAATCTGCCCAAAAATAAAAAAGACGAATTAAATTGATATTTTCGCAAACGGTAAAATTTTAGGAGAACAGACATGAAAACATTGATCGAACTTTTTGAAACAAGTGTTCAGAGTTTCCCCAACAATCCTCTGCTTTGGGAAAAATTGACGGATAAATATAAACCTTCCAGCTATCTGGAGGTTCAGCAGTCCGTATATCAACTTGGCGCCGGATTAATGGCTCTCGGACTTAAAAAGGGAGAACGGGCCGGATTGTTGTCAGAGGGAAGAAACAACTGGCTGATCAGTGAGCTCGCCATCTTGTATTGCGGTGCCATCAACGTACCACTGTCAGTTAAACTGGAGCCATCTGAATTGAAATTCCGTATCGAGCATTCAGGGGTCAAAATCATGATTGTCTCTTCCGGACAGTCGTCTAAACTTGCCGAAATTATCGATCTTCTTCCGTCACTTGAACTGGTAATTGTGATGGATGGCGAGGTCAAGCAGTCGTCGAAGGAAATTGCCTTTGATGAAGTCGTTGCCAAAGGAGTTGCTTTTCTGGCCTCTCCCGAAAACAAAATTGCATTTGAACAGGTCTGGCAAAATATCCAACCGGATGATGTCGCCAATATCTCCTACACTTCAGGAACAACTGCCGATCCAAAAGGCATCATGCTGACGCACTACAATTACACCATCAACGTAATCCAGGCACATTCTGTTCTGGAAATCTATTCTCACTATGTAACACTGGCTACGCTTCCCTGGGACCACTCCTTTGCACATACTGCCTGTTTGTACACTTTCATGATGAAAGGAGCATCCGTGGCCTCCATTCAAAGTGGTAAGACCCCATTGGAGACCCTGCGCAATGTTCCTCAAAACATCAAGGAAATCAAGCCTTATATCATGATGAGTGTGCCAGCGCTCTCTAAAAATTTCAGAAAGAATATCGAGAAGGGAATACAGGCCAAGGGCGCGTTCACAGAGAAACTTTTCAACCATGCGTTGAAGGTAGGCTATATTTATAACGGGGATGGATGGAATAAAGGCAAAGGCCTGAGGGCTTTTCTCAAACCGATGGTTCTGCTCTATGACAAAATTATTTTCTCGAAGATTCGTGAAAACTTTGGCGGCAATCTGCAATTCTTTATTGGAGGTGGCGCGTTGCTTGATATTGAATTACAGAGATTCTTCAGCGCCATTGGGATACCTGTATTTCAGGGTTACGGTTTAACGGAAGCATCCCCCATCATCTCGGCCAATTGTCCAGAAGCAGTTAAATTCGGATCATCCGGAAGAATCGTCAAATATCTTGAGGCCAAAATCGTGGATAGCGACAACAACGAACTGCCCATTGGTCAGAAAGGGGAAATCATCGTGAAAGGTGGAAACGTGATGAAGGGATACTGGAACAATCCGAAATCCACAAGCGAAACGGTCGTGGATGGCTGGTTGCATACCGGCGACATGGGCTACCTTTCCAAAGACAATTTCCTCTATGTCATGGGAAGGTTCAAGAGTTTGCTGATTGGAAATGATGGCGAAAAATACAGCCCGGAGGGCATTGAGGAAGCCATTGTTGACCAATCTCCTATCATCGAACAGGCCATGCTTTACAACAACCAAAATCCCTATACCGTAGGGATGTTCGTTCCCAATATGGCTGAGATCGGCCGCCAGCTTGAGAAACATGGAATTTCGCTCAACAGTGATGCGGGTTACGAAAAAGCGCTGGAGATGATCAAGCATGAAATTGACCAGTACAAGAAAGGTGGAAAACATGAGAATATGTTCCCTGAAAGATGGCTGCCTGCCTGCATCGGAGTCCTTCCGGAAGCATTTACGGAACAAAACCACATGCTCAACAGCACCATGAAAATGGTGAGGGGCAAAATCGTCGAAAGCTATTCCAACGCCATCAATTTCCTTTATACACCGGAGGCGAAAAATATTGTCAACCAGGTGAATATTTCCGCACTTAAGAAATGGAAAAGTCAGTAAAATAGAACAAATGAGACCTATTGTCGTCTATTATTTGGCCATATTATTGCCGATCCCTTTGTTAATTTGGATTTCTCAAACCGGCAACTCAACCTGGTTCGCTGTACTTTTATTGATTTATGCCATTCCTTATAGGACTTTCACCGATGGATTCAGATTGGTGGATAAGAATTTAATGAAATGGAACGAGATATGGAAATTGTGGCTTCCATGGAAATACAGAGAATTGTTGATTGAACTGTATTTTAGAAAATAAAACGGAATGCCATTCCCATTAATCCGGGAATTTTCTTTCAATGCATTCTATTGTTAGTTTGTATTCCCTATGGCTTGATACTAAACATTCCAACTTTGCCCATTAACAGGCATTGGATGTGTTCGTACCGTCTCTATTGGTCTCCCAGTCCTAATTTCCCATAATCTTTAAGTCACATTCTTTCAATCGACTCTTCAACAGGCTCTGGAATTCGGGATCCATTGCACTCTCCTGGTCCGACAGTCTTTCAGTCTGCCCTTCGACAAGCTCAGGGA
>JBAXUL010000234.1:0-2819 GCA_037129695.1 Prolixibacteraceae bacterium | reverse complement strand
TCGAGTGGGCAGAAGGAAATCGCCCGAGATTTGGGCTTGTTTACAATGATTTTGAAACACAAAAACGAACGGTCAAGGATTCAGGATATTGGTTTCGTGACTTTTTGAAGTAATTGATATTTTTCTGCCTCATCTGCACTAATTAAATATCCTTGTCGTATAAATCATGCTTTTCAGGTTTGATCTCATCGTTGAAAAATGTCTTTGTAACTTCTTTTTCATCCTTGAAATTTTTCCAGATAAGAAAAGCAATTATGATAATTGCACATAAAGCAATAATTCCGATTACCCACCAATTTATTACCATGACAATAATTTTTTTATAAAGTTAATGAGATTATAATCTGACTTACAACGAATATGAAAATAAATTCGAATTTCTTTGCTTATTATGTTTGATTTTTTTGAAACGATTTTACCAAGGATTGTAGTATAAAGTCCTTTCAATTTTTTTTGTAAAAAGACAATGCGACAATATCACCGGGAAACTTTTTCGTTTCTGAAATTGTAAAATAGCCGGCTCCATCACTGGCAAAACATATCGCCTCCCCCTGATGCTCATTTCTATAATAGGGGGCATCCAAAGGTTTTCTAAGCATTGCATTTAAAACAGATTCATTTGGCAATTTTTTCCAATACCAGATTTGACCTGTGGTTCTTACCAGGATTTCGGAACCATCGGGTGAAATATCGGCCGATGTCAGAAGGTCAAACGGAAAGGATGCCAACTGGACTAGCTTGGTCGTGGAAATGACAGACTGAGGGTACCTTGCAACAAACATGTTGCTTTGAGCGACTTGCTTTGTCAGGATATACAAATCTTTGGTCAGTGGATCCAACATCAAAGATTCGGCATTGACGGCGCCTTTGGGGTAGGTGAAATTGAGTTTGTCTGGGAGGATATGAACTACAGTCTGAGGAGAAGCTGAAGTCAGCTCTGGCTCAGGGAAACGATATACAGTTATTGTGGGATAGACAGAATTGTTATCACCTATCTCACCTACATAGAGATAGTTCCTTGAACTCTCCGGTCCGGGACCGCATGCCAGATCTTCCCAGTCGCGGTTTGGAATTCCATCCAGAATAATCTTTCCTAAATCATCACCTTTGGTGTTGGTCATGTATATTTCGTTCAGGTTTCCGCTGTCCTCATGCGTGTACAATAACCCTGCATTTGTCCTGCTGCATGCTAACCCCGACAATTCCAATAGATCCTGCCGCTTCAGGTTTGTTACAATTGGAATGCTGCCAAATGCGGTGGTTCTTTCAAGAAGCGAAAGGTCGTAATTCCCTTTTTTTACCGAATCTACTGGCAGTAATCCTGAATTGGAGGTATTTGCTGTATCAGTTTTTACCTCAATAGACTTCCTGCAGTTCTGTCCAAGCACAAAAATAAATAGCAGGTACAAGATTATCTTTAAACTCATTATTTCATGTTATTATAAACCTTTTTAAGTCTTTGATTGCAATTTGAAAACAAAAAGGACGATTGCTCGTCCTTTTTGTTTTTCAAGCCAGAAAATCTTAATAGGTATGCTGATTTCCCGTCTTGTCGGTCGGGAAAGCACCCAAATCTTTGTTCGGAGGGGTAATGTTGGCACCGTAAATTCCGCCAGATTTAATATTTTTCATTGGGAATCCATAGAGGGTTAGCATTGGTGCACTGGGTTTGGTTGGCATGGCGTTTTTGCCGGTTCCACCCGGATAAACACCTGCACCAATCGCTGGAGATCCTGTTTGAAGGTTGAAATTAGCTCCTGCTGGAATCTGGCAAATTCTGTAGTTTCTGCCAACGCTATTGGCAGGAACATTGAAATTGACAAACAACGGATCATATTTCAGAGAGTCAGCGGCAGTGTTGGTGCCAGAATTTGTTCCATTTGCAAGTGTAGGACCATTGACAAAGCCGTTGAAATCGTAGGATTGTTTCTTTGTGAACTGCAAGGATTCTATAAAGACCATGTATTGCTCTGTTCCGCCCATAGGCTTGCCTCTTCCAATGCAGGTCAGGTTGTTGTTGTAGCACGTATTCAAGGTATCGGCTGGTTTTCCTTTCTCAGATCCATAAGTGATTCTGATCCCTTGTTTGCAATTTACGATAATGTTGTTGAAAAGAAATCCACCTGCATTGGTTTCTGTATTGATTGAACCGTTTCGCGTGGCTTTCGTTTGCCTAAAGCCGCAGTTTACCAAAGTATTGTTGTAAAAATTAACATAAGTTGTTTTACCGACATCTCCGGATGTTTTTAATCCGTTTGTTGCACCACCGAAACAGAAGTTATAAGCCATATCTCCGATACAGCCACTTTTAAGATTAATTCCTTCTCCACCAATGCCACCTGTTTTAGTCAGGGTATTTCTCATGATGCTCACATAAATGTTTTGACATTTACCAATACAGTCATCCTTGGAGCCATAAAACCAGGAATCTTCAATAATCATAGTACCCATAGGTGCTCCAACTGCACTTGCCATAAAAACGGCATTGCGAACATCACCTGCTGCAAATCCGAAATCGGGCGCATTGACTCCCCAGGGTCCCCCTGTATATTCAATATGTGTCCATCTTAAAACCAATAACTTGGCTGTAGGAGAGCACTGAATGCCACCCCAATATCCCTTGAATGCAGGATCATTGACCGCATCATCGGTAAAACTGGCGTTAGATTTAGGCGTAGCTGCCGATTCATAAGATGTAAACCAATTGGGTTTTTCCTTGGAACCATCACTGACCAATGTGCCGTTTACATAGATGGCTGGTGATGTGACTGCGGATAGTCCATCACCATGAATGATTACCGAGGCTCCGGGTTGAAGGT
>JBAXUL010000233.1:0-2822 GCA_037129695.1 Prolixibacteraceae bacterium | reverse complement strand
AATTCAATGGCATTCCGAAGAGTTTCCGTTTCCCATTCGGAATGATCGGAAAAAAGTGTCATTGGCAACAGCGATTCGCCTTCCCGGTAGGGTGGCTGGAAATATTCAACATGCAACGCTCTGAAACCTGACCGGTTATAAAAAGCTACTCGCTGCAAACTTGGTTCGTCGTGAGGAATTTCAACTTCAAGCAATACCGGAACTCCCTGTTCCTGAAGTATTTTCAACACATTACTCCCTAATCCACCACCCCTTTTCCGAGGAAAGATTGCCAAATGTTCAACGTAAAGAAAATCCCCGAATACCCAGTACACCAACAATCCGACTAACTCCGACTCACACCAAATGGCCGAAAAGCACATCGACTTCTCGGAAAACTTGGTCAAAAGAGACGGCAGTTCCCTCCTCTCCTCCACGGGAAAAGAATCCCTGTAGAGGTCAAATAGTAAAGCAAAGTAAGGATGATCAGCTGTCTGAATCCGTTCCAGTTTGATGTTCATAACAATGATGTCCGGAATTGGATCTAATTCCTTTTGTTCCTATGGTCTGTAGGTTTTACTCATGGATGCCGGAGTAACGAGTGTAAAATCGCCTAATCCTTCGTTGTCTTTGGAGAGCTCATCCACATTGTCCTGCTCAGTAGATCCGATGGTAACAATCTTCAGGTCAGGTCTCACTTGTTTGAGGTACCATTCAATACCCATGTGGTTGTCGGTATGGTAGGAGCCGTTGTAATGAATGAAAGTCAGGCCGGCAGAGAGATTTTTCAGGATAAAATAGGCCATTGTGGCATCCTTGACAGCCTGAGACTTTGGAAGATTTTCTCCCCCGTGGCCTTTGGCGGCAGCAAAAATATCAGCATAACATTTCAGGGTTTTGTCGTAAGCAATCGGGAGAGGTGCGATCCATCTGCGAGCTTCCACATCGATACTGTCGAGTTTTTCCAATCCTCTGGTATAAACCATATTGGCATATCTTCTGGGAATATTGGTAGCAATAAACCTAAGTTTGTTCTTTTTGGCAAAATCCAGCAAAGGCTTGTAATCACTCGGGAAGTTGGTCCAGAGTTTGCATTCGTCCTTGAAGGTCTTTTCCGTCAGAGAACCGGAAAGGTATTCGTTGACAACAATCTGGTCATCTGACTCGAACATCTCAGCACCCAGCACCAGATTCTCCTTTTTCGCGTCATAAAGGTCCTTGGTTAATTCCTGCTCCAGCCAATGGTTGATTGGATTATCATGTTGCTCTCCAAAAAGAACCACGTCGGCCTCCTTTGCCAGATCAAGCATTTTGGCATAATGGCATTCTTTGCCTTTGGAATCAAAGATCATATAGGCACTTTTGTCGCTTTTGAATGCAAACAGGGTGAGGGCAACCGCTAGACTCAAGAAAATTTTACGCATGTTCAATGAATTGTTAATTGATCTCCAAATATATCAAATCCGTTTACATTTTCCGCAAGAGCATTCACTGATTATCATCATATAATATCCACCATCCCTGATATTGTCACGAAGAAGTAACCACAAGAAGTGAAAATATTTCATAAACCAGGTATCGGCATTGCCAATAATCAAATCTATTTGCCGGTAAAAACTCAATCAAATAAAGCTTCAAATGCCAAATCCAACCCAATACCGGATCAGATTAGTCAGATGTCAAACTTGCCATCCGATCTGGCACCTGCACCCAAAATTGAAGGATTGAAACATACGCTGAACGGAAATAATTAAATTCCTGTTACAAGGTTCGGAATGAACTAAAAAAATTAAGATTTTTTTTAACTTCGCCTGTTCAGAAGCATCGGTTATATTGGGGATAATTATTAATTCTGCAGGTATGTCGACATTTTTCAACAGACTATTTAGGAAAAGCACTGCCGAGAACAAATTGTTACTCGTATTATTGCCTGTAGCGATTTTTCTGATCTTCCTCGATAACTTTTTCGACAGGTTGATCTGGAATGAAAATCAATATCCGTTGATTTACTCGTTTCTCAAGGCGCTCGTATCGATTCCAGTCGTAACACTTGTGACTTTCCTGCTTTCCAAAATTCTTGATTACAAGCTTTCGAAAACGAGAATGGCACTCCAGACGAGTGAGGACAGATTTCGTATCATCTTTGAAAACAATTCATCTGCTGTCATCATCATTGAAATGGATTCAACGGTATCAATGGCCAATAAATCCTTTTGTGAAATGTTGGGATTCACACCGGATGAGATCATTGGACAAAGTTGGACCAATCTGGTTCCTGAATCTGAAAAAAAGCGTCTGATGGAGTTGAATCGCCAAAGGATACTGAACATGCCTGATCTTCCCAATAATTACGAATTTCATTTCGTCAGGAAAACTGGAGAGGTCAGGGTGGGATTAATGTCCGTATTCTTTAACAAATCACTCAATCAAATTGTCACATCCATCACCGATATCACGGAACGCAAAAAGATGGAAGTCTCTCTAAAAGCTGGAGAAGAAAGATACCGTACACTCATTGAATTACAGGGAGAAGGATTGGTTATTGCAGACTTGGAAGAGCGTTTCCTTTTTTCAAACCCTGCTGCAGACCGGATAATGGGACTTCCTGTAGGTGGCCTTATCGGAAAAAAACTCATCGATTTCGTCAATACGTCAACCCTGGAGGAGGTTCGAAAACAAACCAAACTCAGAGCCGAAGGAATTAAGAGTACTTATGAAATGGGCATTACCAGGGCCAATGGAGAGAACAGGGTCTTGCTGGTTACAGCAACTCCGACTTTCAATGAAGTCGGGAAATTTGAGTCCAGTCTGGCCATTTTTATCGACATTACAGATCGTAAAAA
>JBAXUL010000232.1:0-2841 GCA_037129695.1 Prolixibacteraceae bacterium | reverse complement strand
AAAATAAAGGGTCTGTTCATAGCGGTATGAGTAATTTATTGGTACAAATATAATTTAAATATTTCATGTAACCAAATGGTTACTAACCTATCGGTTACTAACCTTGCAGGAACCTGTGTTGCATTGGAATAAACTTCAGGTTCCCCGAAAAAATCCCTGATTCGGCCTCAAATACCGCAATTGTATCCGGAGGCTCAAAAAAATTACAAATTATTCTTTCGTGGCGAACAATATTTAATGTATTTGTTCTTTGTAACAATAGTTCGGTAAATTTTAATATAAATATCTGAATATCAATAAAATAAACAAAAAATAAGTGTGAAATAATTTGGTTAAAACCTTAGAAATCAGTAACTTAAAAGATTATTCCGTAATTTTTTAGTTATGATCCCTAAGGTTAAGAGTTTGATTATCAGAGTATTAGAAAATGAAATTTTTAATAGGCTGAATAAACCCCGCAAAGACTTTATTGTTAGCGTTCTTTGGCATATTTTGAGCATCAAAGGTAGGATAAATTTCTTGCAACTTGGAAGGTTCAGCCCTCTTTGTGAGCAAACATATCGAAATCAGTTCGAGAAAGAATTTGATTTCCTTTCCTTTAATAAGCAGTTGATCAATCAAACAATTTCCAGTGAATGCGCTATTGCCTTAGACCCAAGTTATATTCCTAAAGCTGGTAAGGCTACTTACGGACGGGGAAGATATTGGTCAGGAGTTGCAGGCGCAGCAAAATGGGGATTGGATCTATGTGGATTTGCAGTTGTCGATATTGTCAATAATACAGCATTGCACTTAAAAGCCTGGCAGACCCCACCTGCAGTTGAATTGGCTGAAAAAGGATTGACTTTGTTGAGTTATTATGCAAGTCTGGTGACAGAAAATGCAGCATCGTTAAAAGAGTATTCCAACTATGTGTTAGCTGATGCCTATTTCGCTAAAAGACCTTTTGTTGATGCAGTCCTGTCCACAGGAATGCACTTCATTAGCCGATTAAGGGATGACAGCGTATTAAAGTACCGATTCACTGGTGAACCTACAGGAAAAAAAGGAGCTCCAAAGAAGTTTTCCGGTTTGGTGGATGTTAACAACTTTGATCCTAATGGATTTTCCTTGGATCTGTCCAACGAAGAGATTACGGTCTATTCGGCAGTCGTTTACTCGAAGGCATTCAAAATGGACATCAAGCTGGCAATTGCAATCTTTTACAAAAATGGAACGGAAACAGCCAGAAAAATGTATTTTTCAACTGATTTAAAGCAAGCCGGAGAAAAGATTGTTCGCTACTATCAGGCACGGTTCCAGATTGAATTCTTGTATCGTGATGCCAAGCAGCATACTGGTTTGACAAACTGCCAGGCAAGAGGTAAAAACAAACTGGATTTTCACTTCAATGCTGCACTTACTGCTGTCAATCTGGCAAAGAATGACTGGTTATCTACAAGAGAAAACAAAGACAAACCATTCTCAATGTCGGATTACAAAACGCAGTATAACAATACCTTAATGCTCGAACGATTTATGTGCATGTTTGCCATCAACCCGAACACGCCAAAAAATCAAAAAATATTCAAAGAACTATTGATTTATGGCAGAATTGCCGCTTAAAATTTAACGAACTATTGTATAACGTATTAGCGTTTTATTTTTACGTTTCCCCAAACTTACTTAAAAAGCAGCTGAAAGGCAAATGTTTAGGGGGAATGAAATTGAGAAGAAAGGAAGGGGAAATGGAAAATAAAACCGAGTTGGACTGAGCCGGTGGCTATGGGTATTCTATTGTGGTACTCCCTGATAAATTGGATCTGCCACCGTGGCACAATGCATTGAAGACGCTGTGAGATGATTCTTTGGTACAATTTTCATAATTATCATTTAAAATTGGGCACACCTTCTCCGTTTGGCTTATTTTCAGGCCATTGAGATGGATTTAAGGCAATTCAAAAGAACGTGTTATTCAATTTTTTCTAACCGGGAGCCAAAGATTTAGTTTCGACAGTGCAGGGTATCATTTTCCCTTTTTGGCATTTGGGACAACACATTGAATCTTTACCCGAAATAATGCGCCAAACTTCATAAGAATTGAGTCCTTCCAATACCGAAAAATAGCCGTTGTTTCCGATCAGGTTGAAGCAGATTTGCAGTTTGGATTGCATATTGCACAAAGCCAAAAGGCCGAAATACCTTATTTTGTAAAAGCCGGAGGGCAGAATATGCTGCAAAAACCGCCGGATAAACTCATTGACATCCAGGGTCATCCTTTTTTGCACGGAATCAGACTTGTAATCTTTGTAGCTGAAGGTGACCCTGTTGTTTTCAAAAGCTTCGATCCGGTGATTTGAAATAGCTACCCGATGGGTATAGTTGCCCAGATACCGGATAATACCCTCAGGTCCGGAAAATGGTTTCTGACAATACACCACCCAGTTTTTCCGGTAACAAAGTGATTTTAGTGTTGCAAAATCGGCAATGTTATCCGGCAACAGTATTTCTCCTTTTCCTACAGAGGTTTCAATATGACGGCATAGTATACCGCGGAATACTCCACTGAGAAGTTTAACCGGAAGAAAGAATTTTTTAGATGTGGGAATCCATTCCATTTGGTCTTGTGAAAGTCCTCCACCTGGAACAATCATATGGATATGGGGATGATAAACCAGGGTTTGCCCCCAGGTATGCAAGACACCTACAGCACCTGCCTGTGCACCCATGAGTTTAGGGTTAGCAGCACATCGCATCAAAGCCTGACCTGCAGCCTTGAAAAGCAAGTCGTATGCCTTGCTCTGATTATATACAGCACCCGCTAACTTTAACACGTCGATTTAAGCAAAGAAAGTCAGACAT
>JBAXUL010000231.1:0-2854 GCA_037129695.1 Prolixibacteraceae bacterium | reverse complement strand
TGAAAATTGATTTGATGAATATTAATTGGACTTTCCATGCTTAAAATCCACAAAGGGCAATCAATCCCTCCTTTTTCTTAGCGTTCCTTTGCGAGCTTTGCGCGACATAATTAAGATAAGATGAAAATTGATTTGATGAATATTAATTGGACTTTCCATGCTTAAAATCCACAAAGGGCAATCAATCCCTCCTTTTACTTTGCGGTTCTTTGCGAGCTTTGCGCGACCTTTTTGAATCATTCATTTTCAGGCTAAATCTTTCTTAATTTAGTGACTGCAAAAAACCAATGTGTTATGTTCAAAATACTGGTAATAGACGACGAAAAAAGCATCCGGAATACCCTGAAGGATATCCTTGGTTTTGAAGGTTATCAGGTTGAAATGGCCGAGAATGGAATCGTCGGAGTCGCAATGGTTAAAATAACTGATTACGACATTATCCTGTGCGACATCAAAATGCCGGATATGGACGGGTTGGAAGCCCTGGAACAAATCATGTCAATCAGACCGGAATCCACAGTAGTAATGATTTCCGGTCATGGCACGATCGATACGGCCGTTGAAGCCATCAAGAAAGGGGCTTTTGATTTCATCGAAAAACCGCTTGACCTGAACCGTCTCCTGATTACCCTTCGAAATGCCAGCGATAAAACCGCATTGGTCAAAGAAACGACAAGCCTTAAGCAAAAAGTCAGCAGAAAATTTGAAATTATAGGTGATTCTCCTGCCATCAGAAAAGTGCTGGAGATGTGCGACAGGGTAGGACCCACCGAGGCCAGGGTACTGATTACGGGGGCCAACGGAACCGGAAAGGAACTTGTTGCCCGCAGGCTGCATGAACTTTCATCGCGTGCGGAAACCACTTTCGTGGAAGTTAATTGCGCAGCCATTCCTTCCGAACTGATCGAAAGTGAATTGTTTGGTCACGAAAAAGGGGCATTTACTTCTGCCATCAAACAGCGAAAAGGAAAATTCGAACAGGCAGATGGCGGCACCCTATTTCTGGATGAAATTGGCGACATGAGTCTTTCCGCGCAGGCGAAAGTCCTCAGGGCTTTGCAGGAAAATATGATTACAAGGGTAGGCAGCGACAAGCCTGTAGTTGTAAACGTGAGAGTCATTGCTGCCTCCAATAAAGATCTCCAGGAAGAGATCAGGAACGGCAACTTCAGGGAAGACCTTTACCATCGGCTCAGTGTGATCCTGATTCATGTGCCTTCTCTGGATCAGCGTAAAGAGGATATTCCGGTACTGGCACATTATTTTATCGAACTTTTGTGCGGTGAATATGGCCAACCGGTGAAAGCAATCACCCCCGAAGCGCTTGAAATGCTTGCCATCCGCTCATGGAGCGGCAATATACGCGAGTTTCGCAATGTGATCGAACGACTGATCATTTTGGGAGGAAAAATCATTACAGAGGAGGATATTGTTAGTTTCGTAGGGTAATGCAGGGGAAAGCTAATAGCTGTATGTTATTAGCCGGGGCTTTTGACATTTTTACTTTGAAACAAGTGCCCGACTTACCTAAATAACCTAACAAATCCTCCGGAACTGAATTTAAATCCCGTTCAACCCCAACGCTAACAGCTATTAGCCTTACCCGGCACCACGATGATCAGCGACATCGGATCGATTGAAATTTCAATGGGATCATTGTTCCTGACAGGCTCTCCGTCTACATGGAAATTCAGGTTTGCCCCGTTGATCCTAACCTTTTTTGTCTGATAACTGGAATAATAGCCTGAATGATCAATAATTTTGTTGAATAACCTGAATCCCAGTCCCCAAGCCCCAAAAAATCCAAACGGTTTCAGGACACATAAATCCAGAACACCATCAGAAACACTTGCTTTTGGAGCAATGAAAGCATTGTTGCCATACTGGGAGGTATTGGCCACAGTGATTACAAATGCAGCATAATGAGTCTTAATTCCATCATTTTCAACCTCATATACTTCTGGCCTATAACCAAAAAATTCTTTCAAGGCAGCTTTGAAATAAGGAATCGGCCCTCTGTTGGTTGCCTTGGCAAAAACGCGTGCAATGTGGTTATCAAATCCTAGACCGCAAACATTCATGAAACGGCGACCATTGATCATTCCCGTATCAATCTGCTTTACATGACCATTTAAAAGCTGTTCGACTGCATTTTGCGGTTTCATGGAGATTCCAAGTTCACGGCCCAGTGCATTACCCGAGCCTGCCGGGATCAAACCCATGATACCGGTGGTACCGGCCAGGGCAGAAGCGACTTCATTCATCGTCCCATCTCCACCTACAGCCACAAATACATCATATTTGTCAAATTTTTTCCGAATGATCTTTTTTGCATCACCCGGAGAACGCGTGAAAAGAATCTTGTAATCCACATCCTTTTCGCGGCAGGCAATAGCAATCATCTGGAGAAAATCACGCCTCCCTCCTACTCCTGCTACCGGATTCAAAACAAACAGATACCGTAGTCCTTTCCCCTTTTTACCCGCCGACTTTACCATTTAACAATAAATAGGATTAACCTTTTCGCTCAATTGCATCCCCAACTTCTCCACGATTTTAGGAATCGATTTGAAATACAAAGATAATTGAAGCTTGTCAACTATCTTTTTTTTCCTCATAATAATTCACATTTCGATTTTGCATCATTTCTTCACAGTCTTTCTTAGGTACCTGCAAACACATTAATTTGCATATATCTTATATTCAAATACTTAAATGACATTGGAATATTAACAATTGTTAATAACACCGGTTAAAAGATGGTTAGCATAAAAATGAATAAAAATTTGCAAAATGGGTATCTGATGTATTATATTTGATTCATCAGGTCAGCCATAAAAGGTCACCCAAAAAT
>JBAXUL010000230.1:0-2866 GCA_037129695.1 Prolixibacteraceae bacterium | reverse complement strand
ATTCATGAATCGGTACAAGCTGTTTTGCCGGATACCGCTGTGCAAATAGCCTTACGCAACAAGGAATTCGAGGCTGGTTTAGTTTTGGTCGCCATTGGCAAGGCAGCCTGGAATATGGCCAAAGCGGCCAAAGCGGTACTTGGTTCCAAAGTAAAAAGGGGCATTGTAATCACCAAATACGATCATTCCGGTGGACCGATAGAAAATTGTGAGATCATTGAGGCGGCTCACCCTGTCCCGGATGAAAATTCCGTATTGGGTACCACAAAAGTATTGGAAATGGTCTCAGGATTAACTGCGGATGACCAGGTGATTTTTTTAATTTCAGGAGGAGGTTCTTCGCTCTTTGAGAAGCCGCTGGATGGGGTCTCGCTGGAGGACATCAGGGAGCTGACCAGTCGACTGCTTGGTTGTGGCGCAGATATCATTGAAATCAATACCATCCGCAAACATTTGTCAGCCGTCAAAGGCGGACGGTTTGCACGGCAATGCAACGGGGCAAAAATCTATACCATCATATTGTCGGATGTGGTTGGCGACAGGCTGGATGCCATCGCTTCAGGACCGGCCAGTGCCGACAGTACAACGTCTGCAGATGCATTGAGGATACTGAAGAAATACAATCTCCCGGTAGGCAGCCAACTAGAGGAAGCCCTGGGGAATGAGACTCCAAAAATTATTGAGCATTGCGAGACGATCGTGACCGGCAATGTGGCTGCCTTGTGCCTTGCAGCCGAAAAAGCGGCAGGGAAACTGGGTTATTCAACAGTCGTGCTGTCAACCACCATCGACTGCGAGGCGAAAGAGATGGGAAAATTGCTTGCCTCGAAAGTGAAAGAGATTCAATCAGCGCGCAAAAGCCAATTTGTACCGGAGCCTCCTTGTGCTGTTATTTTCGGAGGCGAGACCATTGTCCGCCTGACCGGTAATGGCAAAGGGGGAAGGAATCAGGAGGTTGCCCTGGCAGCCGCTCTGGAGATTGAAGGGATGGAGGATGTGGTGGTCTTTTCATTTGGTTCGGATGGGACAGACGGTCCCACAGATGCGGCAGGAGGTTTGGTGGATGGCCAAACCTTGGCGAGAATGAGGGCAGGTTCCATTGTTCCGGAAGATAGTCTGGCCAATAACGATTCGTACCATGCGCTCAAAGCCAGTGGCGATTTAATCATCACCGGTCCGACGGGTACCAATGTGAATGACCTGATGGTTATTCTGTGCAGATAATCTGGAGTCAAAAGCAGACATCACTTAACAGATGTAATTCAAATAATACAAGATAAAATAAGAGGAGATTAGGTATGAAAATAGGATTTATCGGACTGGGCATTATGGGAAAACCCATGGCCAGGAATTTATTAAAAGCCGGTTATGAGTTAGTCGTTCTGGATTTTAACAAAGTGGCAGTGCAGGAACTGGTTGAGCTGGGTGCAGAATCAGCTGAAACACCTTCGGAACTGGCAGGAAAAGCAAACGTAATGATTACGATGCTTCCGAACTCGCCTCATGTGAAAGAGGTTGCTTTGGGTGAATCCGGAATCATTGACGGTGCGGCGAAAGGTTCTGTGCTCATTGATATGAGTTCAATCGCACCTCTGGCGAGCAAGGAGATTGCAGAAGCTTTGGCTGTCAAGGGAATCGAGATGCTGGATGCCCCGGTGAGCGGGGGGGAGCCCAAGGCCATCAACGGTACCATCGCAGTGATGGTTGGAGGAAAGAAAGAGGTATTTGATGCCCATTATGATCTGATGATGGCCATGGCCGCCTCTGCAGTCTATGTGGGAGAAACAGGTGCCGGAAATATTGCCAAACTGTGCAACCAGATCGTGGTGGCCATTAATATTGCAGCCGTTTCAGAGGCATTGGTATTGGCACAAAAAGCGGGAGTAAGTCCTGATCTGGTCTATCAGGCCATCAGGGGAGGCCTGGCCGGAAGTACGGTCATGGATGCGAAGGCACCCATGATGATGGACCGCAACTTTAAACCCGGATTTAAAATTGATTTGCACATCAAAGACATGAGCAACATCATGGATACAGCGCATTCGGTGGGTGTTCCATTGCCGCTTGCGTCACAGGTGATGGAGATCATGCAGGCCATCAAACAGGATGGTTGTGGAGTGGAAGACCATTCGAGTATAGTAAAGTATTATGAAAAACTGGCAAACATTGAAATTGGCAGATAGTTGGTCATATCAATGAAATTGACGCAAACTGAAATGGATTGATTTCCGTGAAATTCGGAATGGAATCGGATTCATGTGCTTATAATTTGAATAGAAGTCATGAACAAATATTCGAATTGAATATTCTCTTTGCGTGCTTTGCGCGACACTTCTGGTAGAATTCCCGAAACAGGGGAATCAGGATCCAACCTCTGGACCGACAGGCTTCAGGGGTTGGATTTTATATATCAGGAAGTCGTCGGAATAGAGGAAAGTCAGCCCATCATTTTTCTGGCGAAATGACATATATTTGATTCTGAAAATCATTGAATAGCTTATTATTTTTCAAACGCATGCAAATCAAATAATCAGGTAGAAATCATGGAAATTAGACAGGTCTACCCATACAAAGGCATTATCTGGGATTGGAATGGCACGTTACTGAACGACACCCAACTGGCTGTTGATTCCATGAATGGAATACTCTTAAGAAGGAACTTGCCTGAATTGTCAGTTAATGGCTATCAAAATGTATTCACTTTCCCGGTAAAAGCGTACTATCAATCAATTGGTTTTGATTTCGCAGTTGAGCCATTTGAAATTCCTGCCATGGAGTTTATTGACGTGTACAACCGTTTGGTTTGGGACTGTTCCCTCCATGAAAGTACGATGGAAGTATTGAATTTCTTTAAAAACTGTGGGAT
>JBAXUL010000023.1:0-45596 GCA_037129695.1 Prolixibacteraceae bacterium | reverse complement strand
CTTCGCTCAGACAGCATTTTGCCTCAATGGAAGGGTCTGTTTTACGCTTCGCGCTTGTTGATGAGAGTATTATGCTGCTGATGCGCAGATCAGGAGTCGGGGGTTCTTGGGGCATGGAGTATAGAGTGCGGACAGAAAAGGGCCGGAGATGACAGTCGGGGCGGCACTTGTGGCCGCCCTTTGATCCGGATGCGGCAATCTCCGAATCGCCGTTTTTGATTTTGGAAAGATGATGATTGAAGAGGCAAAATTAAACCCCGTCAGGGGTTGCCCGTGTTTAACCTCCGGTTTTAACCGGGGGTGAGGAATGCCGTTCGACCCGCCGTCCGCGCTCAGATGTGGTTGGAATCGGAAATGAAGGGATCGGACGGAACAATACAGCTATAGAAATGGGCGCAACCGCCATGATTTGCCTCCCAATCCCCTAAATAGAGCTTACGCCGCGCTCAAAATTTTTGTATGCCTTTCTTTTATATTCATTGCCGTCGGCTTTAGCTGACGGACCAGGAGTTCATGATATCATCAGGGCTTTAGCCAAATGCATGCAGTCTGGCTAAAGCTTATTCTCAATGATCTTCTTTTCCCGTCAGCTAAAGCAGACGGCAATGAAATGAACCCGGCTCCCCAGCGGGGCTAACTTGAAAAGCTACGAAGGTGGTTCATGAACCGGTTCCATTTTCTCTTTTCCCCAATTTCAGTATTTTATGTTTCAGTCGTCCTCGCAACTGATATAATTCAATATTTTCCGTAAAGCCTGACGGGCCGCCACAAGGGCCGCCCCTATTTTCTCTCCGTATCAACGTTTACCTGTTTTTTCTACTCTCCACTCTCCACTTTCAACTTTTCACTTTCCACTAATTTTTCCCCTCGTCACTTCCCCGGTAGGGAATACACCACCCTCTTTACCTCCTCTGCCCATTGCGTCGGTGTTTTGGAGTGGTTGAAGGTTTGCCAGGGGATAGGTTTTCCGAAGGTGATGGTAAAGCTTTTGCCACGGTGTTTGAACATCTCGTCGGGGAGCAGGAGCATCTCGATGCCGAATTTGATGCCGATGAACTTTCGGAAGTTGGAGAACCAGTAAAAGAAAGAGGAGTTGCGTCCGCTCATGAAAACCGGTACAACATCTCTTTGGTGTTCCACCGATTTCTGGATGAAATGCTTGTGCCATTCCAGATCGGAAATGATTCCGCGTTTTTTGCGGGAGGCCAGTCCTGCCGGGAAGATCAGGATTTGTCGGTCGGACTCGTAGGCGCCGTTGATTAAATTGATCGAATTCCGTTGATTCCCATACTTGTTGATCGGGATGAAAACATCCTTGAGTTGCGGGATTTTGGTCAGCTCATCCCTTACCAGGAAAAGGGAAGGCCCGAGAAATTTCGTGACCCCGTTGAGCAGGATCAATCCGTCGAATCCCCCAAGAGGATGGTTCGATGCGAAAATGTACCGACCCTCCGCAGGCAGGTTTTCAGTACCCTGAAAATCAAAATGAACATCAAAATAGTCCAGAATCGAAACGATGAATTCAATCCCTTTTTTATCGCCGAATCTGAAAATGATTTCGTTAAGTTCCCGGATGTGCAGCAACCTGTTCATCCAGCCATAAACAAATCCGGGAATCCTTCGGGAGAGCCTGATGTTCTTTTCCGCGATGAGATCTTTGAGTACGAGTGGGTTCATGGTAGAATGACAAATTACAGATTACAAATTACGAATTATAAATTCTGTGGATTTATTGACCCCGGAGCTGCACATCCTGATTTATCATAAATATCTATAAAACAGATGATTGTGCGTTAATTTTTAATTTTTAATTTTTAATTTTTAATTGCTTTGAAGATACCCCACTATCAACTTTATATCTGCCTGAACCTCAAAAAAATCGCAAAAGGTTACCAACAAGTTATCAACAATAAACCATTTCGGAAGACCGAAATTTGTTAACAACCTGTTGAGAAATTGTTTAGTGTAATAAAGTGTCACGTGTTGTCACGAAATGTAATAATATATACCTTTACATTCTATCTAAATCAGTTAGGCAAAGATGATCTCATTTGTAAGCAAATACAATGCAACCGTTGACGGTAAAGGGCGAATCGTTCTTCCGGCTCCTTTCAAGAAGGAGATGGGAGATACGCCTGAACCTGTATTTGTGGTAGAAAAAGACGCTTACGATGCCTGCCTGAACATTTATCCCTATGCTACCTGGCAATCCAAGGTGGAAGAAATGAGGGGACGGCTCAATATCAATAACCCAATCCACAGCAAGTTTTTATCCCGCTATTTCGAAGAGATCGTTACGCTGACAATGGCGGAAAATGGCAGGCTGAATATTCCTGACAAGATGCTTCAGTATGCCGGAATAGTTAAGGAAGCAATATTTACTGGTCAGGGAACACTCATGAAGTTATGGGAACCTTCCCGTCACCAGGCCTCCAGTCTGAGCGATGAAGAATACACAAGGCTGTTCAAGGAACTTCTTGGCGGACCAATGAACAATTTTTTAACCACCTAACATTCGTCTCATGAGTGAGTATCACATACCGGTCTTGCTGGAAGAGAGTATCGACGGACTCAACCTGCAACCCGACGGCATCTATGTGGATGTTACCTATGGGGGAGGGGGACATTCACGCCGTATTCTCGAACGACTGCAGGGGGGAAAACTGGTCGCCTTCGACCAGGATGAGGATGCCTTACAAAACCTGATCGATGACGAACGGTTGATCTTTGTCGGCCACAACTTTAAATTCCTGAAGAATTTCCTGCGGTATCATGGCATTGAGAAAGTGGATGGAATCCTGGCCGACCTTGGTGTCTCCTCTCATGATTTCGACCAGCCCGACCGGGGTTTTTCATTCCGGTTTGACGGCAATCTCGACATGCGCATGAACCAGTCGGCCGAAAAAGATGCCGCGAAAGTGATCAACGAATATGACGTGGCCAGACTTGGTGTCCTGTTCAGGGAATACGGAGAAATCCAAAACTGGAGAAACCTTTCGCAAACCATTGAGCAGGCCAGAAATATACAGAAAATAGTCACTATCCCCCAGTTTTTGAATGCAATTTCCCGTTGTGTCCCAGCCAAAATTGAAAAGAAATACCTCGCACAGGTTTTTCAGGCATTGCGCATTGAAGTGAATGGCGAGATGGAAGCATTGGAGGCTTTCCTGGTAAGTACCCTTGAACTTCTAAAACCAGGAGGACGCCTCGTTGTCATTTCCTACCATTCCCTGGAAGACCGTATGGTCAAAAACTTCATGCGTTCTGGACGCATCGACGGCAAGACGGAGCAGGATTTCTTCGGTCATTATCACCTTCCGCTGGAGGTAATCACCCGAAAAGTGATTGTTCCGGATGAAAAGGAAACCGCTCTGAATCCGAGGGCCAGAAGTGCCAAATTGCGCATTGCCCAAAAGATATAAAAATGGTAGAGACCGCGAAAAATAACAGGTTTACACTGGCAGAACTACTGAATGGACGGTTCTTCGAAAGTGAATGGTTTGTCAGAAACAAACTTTTTTTATTTGTCATTTTCTTGATGTTGGTGGCTAATATCGCGGTTCGCTACAAAACGGCCAAAGTTCTAAGGGAAGTCGACAGCATGGAACGGGATGTAAAAGAAATGAGGGCGCATTCAATCGCTGTGGCAGCCGATGTCATCAAACTGACCAGACCCTCAGAGATACTTGACCGTATCAGGAACAGCAATCTTGGTCTCGAGACCTCCAAGGTTCCGCCGAGAAGAATTTATGTAAAAAAAGAAAATTAATGGAGGTAAAAACGGGCATATTGCAAAGGTTGAAGGTGGTCTATTTTATGATCCTCTTCATTGCCGTATGCATTCTTCTCCTCCTGGTCCAGATTCAGTTTTCGCCCAAATGGAGCGAGAAAAGCAAACTGTTTGAGGTCGTTCAGGTACCGGTTCAGGCCCGGCGCGGAACCATTTTCGCTGCCGACGGGAGCCCCCTTGCCGCTTCAATCCCCCATTACAGTCTCCGGATGGATCTTGGCGTTCCCCAACTAAAGAAATATTTTGCACATGATGTGGATTCTCTTGCCTTAATGCTTTCCAGGTTTTTCAGAGAGAAATCGGCATCAGGTTATCGCAGGGCCTTAACCGATGCCTACCAAAGGGGCGATCATTATTTTTTGATCTCTTCTCACAAGGTCGGATACGATGAACTTCAGAAGATTAAGAGATTTCCCATCTTCAGAAATGGTCAGTTCAAAGGCGGACTTATCGTCGAACAGGATTATGAAAGAATCTATCCGCTTGGTAATCTGGAAAGCAGGACTTTAGGAAAAATGAAAGAGGGAGTGTGGGACGGAATGCCTGCACAAGTTGGCGCTTTCGGACTCGAAGAATCCTTTGAAAGAGATCTGAGGGGCGAGGACGGGCTGGCTGAGAAAGAAAATATTTCTGGACGTACCATGGAAGTTCACCTGGATGAACCCACCGACGGTTGCGACCTGGTCACGACACTCGATGTGAAATTGCAGGATCAGGTTTCCTATTCCCTCCGCAAAATGTTGGAGAAAACCAGGGCAAAATATGGAACCGCCATTCTAATGGAGGTCAAAACCGGCGACATCAAGGCTATTTCCAATTACGGGAGAAACAGCGGCGGCACTCTGGTTCAGGGATATCAGAATTATGCCCTCGGAAGTGCGGGATGCTCTGAACCGGGCTCCACGTTCAAACTTGCTTCTCTCATGGCAGCCATGGAGGATGGTAAGATTGATACTTCAACGATCGTGGATACCGGAAACGGCGTCTGGACCACTAAAAAGTGGAAAGTCACTGATTCCGATCACGATAAAAAAGGCGGTTTTCATCAGATTAATGCCAAACGCGTTTTTGAAGTATCCTCCAACGTGGGGGTAGCCAAACTGATTACCCAGAATTATGCAGGTGATGAACGGGCATTTTTTAGCAGGATACATGATTTTGGCCTGGACATTCCTTTGAAAGTCGGCATCAGCGGGGAAGGTGAACCTTACATCAACCGCCCGGGCGACAAGACCTGGTCGGGCGTGAGTCTGATTCAGATCTCCTATGGGTATGAACTGAAATTAACACCCCTTCAAGTACTTACATTCTACAATGCAGTGGCCAACGATGGCCGTATGATGCAGCCAAGGCTGGTCAGTGCCGTTTCTGACAATGGAGAAATCACGCGGAGTTTTGGAACAAAAACGATCAAATATTCAATCTGTTCCAACAGTACACTCCGGAAGGCTCATGCCATGCTGGAGGGTGTCATCGAAAACGGTACCGGAAAAGCATTGCGATCATCCAATTACAAAATAGCCGGCAAGACCGGAACAGCGCAGGTGGCCAATAAGAATGAAGGGTACAGCAAAAATGGGCGAAAAGTTTACCAGGCCTCTTTTGCAGGTTATTTCCCGGCAGATGAGCCCAAATATTCATGCATCGTGGTCATCAATCATCCTTTGGGTGACTATTACGGCGCGACCGTGGCCGGACCGGTTTTCAGGCAGATTGCCGATTATGTGTATGCCTATGAACTTGGACTGAAGGATGAGTTGAAGAATTCAGGGATCAAGGTGGAAGAAGATTACCCGGGTTTTGTCGCCGGACGGAAAAAAGATATTGCCCGGGTTCTGAAAGATCTGGACATCATGAATGGCTGGAGTTTTTACAAGTCAGAGTGGGTAGAAGCCAACCGCGAGGATGACGGAGTGGCCCTAACAAGCAGGGAGCTCAAACCGGGTACGATTCCCAATGTAAAGGGGATGGGTGTGACGGATGCTGTTTACCTGCTTGAAAAATCAGGATTGAGGGTTTCACTCAGGGGATTCGGGAAAGTCAAATCCCAGTCTTTACGGGCCGGTGATCCCATGAGAAGAGGTCAAAACATAGTGATAACACTTGGATAAGATGATGAAATTAGCCGATATATTATCAGGAATAGGTGGTTTGCAAGTAACCGGAAGTTCAGACATTGAAATTTCAGGGATCGCTTTTGATTCGCGCAAGGTGAAGCCGGGAACCCTTTTTGTCGCTACTTCCGGAACCCATGCCGACGGACATCAATACATTACTGCCGCCCTTGAAAAAGGTGCATTAGCAGTGCTTTGTTCCATTTTGCCGGTTGATCCGGATCATTCAGTAACCTGGATTCTATCCTCCGATACTGCCGCTGACCTTGGTAATGTGGCAGCCAATTTTTACGGCCGGCCTTCCGGGAAAATGAAGGTAGTTGGGGTAACAGGCACAAATGGCAAAACAACAACGGCTACCCTGCTTCACAGGTTATTTACGGCTTTGGGAAATACCTGCGGACTCTTCTCCACCGTATGCAACTACATTGGAAACCAAAAGCAGGATGCGACCCACACCACTCCTGATGCTCTTCAGTTGCAGGAAACCATGGCGGCGATGGTGGCTGCAGGTTGCACACATTGTTTCATGGAAGTCAGCTCGCATGCCGTAGACCAGCAACGCATTGCCGGGATCTCATTTGACGGAGCAATTTTCAGCAATTTGACCCATGATCACCTGGATTACCACAAGACTTTTATCGGATACCGCGATGCCAAAAAAAGATTCTTTGACCAGTTGCCTGCGGAAGCTTTTGCGCTGACCAATCTGGATGACAAAAACGGTCTTGTCATGCTGCAAAATTGCAAGGCCAGGAAATTTACCTACTCGGCGCGC
Organism: Prolixibacteraceae bacterium; assembly: GCA_037129695.1. GTDB lineage: Bacteria > Bacteroidota > Bacteroidia > Bacteroidales > Prolixibacteraceae > CAINVV01. The sequence continues at coordinate 38,914 of JBAXUL010000023.1, read as the reverse complement.
ACACTGGCAGATTTTAAAGTCAAGGTGATCGAGAGTCATTTTGACGGGATGTTGCTTAATGTGAACGGGAAAGAATTCTGGAATCATTTTGCAGGGAATTTCAATGCCTACAACCTGCTGGCGGTCTACGCCACTGCGGTTCTGCTTGGTGCGGAACCTGACGAGGTGCTGGTGGTGATGAGCAGTCTGAAGCCTGTTGACGGCAGGTTTGAAATATTCAGGTCACCGGTCGGCTACTTCGCGGTAGTTGACTATGCACATACTCCTGATGCACTTAAGAATGTCCTTTCTACCATCAATGAAACACGTACCGGAGACCAACTGGTGTTTTGCGTAGTTGGAGCCGGGGGCGACCGCGACAAGACCAAAAGGCCGGAGATGGCTGCAGAAGCTGTAATGGCAAGCGATCGGGTCATTCTGACTTCGGATAATCCGCGTTCGGAAGAACCTGAACAAATTATCGAAGACATGATGGCCGGAGTTCCTGCCGCCTCAAGGGCCAAAGTGCTGGCAATTACCAACCGGAAAGAGGCAATCCGCACCGCCTGCATGATGGCTCATCAGGGAGATATCATCCTGATTGCAGGGAAAGGCCACGAAGATTACCAGGAGATCAAAGGAGTCAAACACCACTTCGACGATCGTGAAATCGTACAGGAAATATTCAATGCATCCACGCTAAACTAAAGAATAATGCTCTACTACCTCTTTAAATATCTGGAACAATATGATTTCCCCGGCGCGAGGATGTTTGAATACATCTCCTTCCGCTCTTCACTTGCCGTGATTGCTGCGCTTTTTATCTCCACCATCTGGGGAAAAAAGGTGATCAGGATTTTGCAGCGCCAACAAATTGGAGAAGAGATCCGCGACCTTGGCCTGGAGGGGCAGATGCAAAAGAAGGGAACTCCGACCATGGGTGGCATCATCATACTTGCGTCCATTCTGATTCCTGTGCTCCTCTTTGCGCAACTCGAAAATGTCTATATCATCCTGATGATTATTGCTACCATCTGGCTGGGTATCATTGGGTTCGTTGATGATTACATCAAGGTGTTCCTGAAGGATAAACAGGGTTTAGCAGGAAGGTTTAAAATTATGGGCCAGGTGATGCTCGGGCTGATTGTCGCAGGTACGCTCTATTTCAGCGGTGATGTGGTCGTGCGCGATCAGGTTTATCTTCCGAACGGAAGAGTAAAAACTGAAACCGTTGTGAATCCACAGTCGGGCAAAAAGGAGGTTCGTCAGGTGACCATCGACAGAAAATCGACCGAAACTACCATTCCATTTATCAAAAGCCACCAGTTCGACTACAAGTGGTTTGTAGGATTCGCCGGTGATTATGCAGACAAACTGGTTTGGTTTCTCTATGCCCTGATCATCATTTTTATCATCACAGCCGTTTCTAACGGTGCCAATCTCACCGACGGACTCGATGGGCTTGCGACCGGGGTCTCGGCTATCAGCGGGACCACCCTGGGAGTCTTTGCGTACCTAAGTGGTAACCTGATTTATGCCGGATACCTGAACATCATGTATATCCCTTTTATCGGAGAGCTCACTGTCTTCATCTCCGCTTTCATCGGGGCATGCATCGGATTTTTGTGGTACAATTCCTACCCGGCGCAGGTTTTTATGGGAGATACAGGAAGTCTCTCACTCGGCGGCATTCTGGCGGTCTTCGCGATAATTATCAGGAAAGAGATACTTATTCCATTGCTCTGCGGCATCTTCCTGATTGAGAATTTGTCCGTGATGATCCAGGTCGTTTGGTTCAAATACACCAAAAAGAAATATGGCGAGGGAAGAAGGGTCTTCCTGATGGCACCGCTACATCACCATTTCCAGAAAAAAGGATTTCCTGAGCCAAAAATTGTCACCCGTTTCTGGATTGTAGGAATTGTCCTTTCTGTATTAACCGTGGCAACCCTTAAAATGCGATAGTCATGCAAAAAAAACGACTGGTCGTGCTGGGTGCCGGAGAGAGTGGGGTTGGAGCTGCCATTCTGGGTGTTGCCAAAGGATTTGAGACTTTCGTCTCTGACTTTGGAGCTATTCAGCCTGATTTCAAAAAAGAATTATCAGACCGTGGGATCCCTTTTGAAGAAAACGGGCACACGGAAGCACTGATCCTTATGGCTGATCTGGCAGTGAAGAGTCCGGGTATCCCCGACAAGGCTCCGGTCGTGCAGATGCTGGTGAAAGCCGGAATTCCGGTGATTTCTGAAATAGAACTGGCCGGCCGCTATACAACAGCAAAAACGATTTGTATTACCGGCAGTAATGGAAAAACAACAACCACGCTATTGATATACGACCTTCTGAAACGTGCCGGGTTGAAAGTTGGGCTGGCAGGCAATATTGGAAGAAGTTTTGCCCGTCAGGTTGCAGAAGAGGAGTTTGAATTCTATGTGCTCGAAATATCCAGTTTCCAGCTCGATGGGATGTTTGATTTTCGCGCCAATGTAGCCATTCTGACCAATATCACCCCTGACCATCTCGACAGGTACAACTATCTGATGCAAAACTATACCGATTCCAAATTCAGAATCGTTCAAAACCAGACCGAAAATGATTTTTTCATCTACAACGATGATGATCCGGTGATCGCAAAAGAGCTGGACAAAAGAAGCATAATGGCCAAAAAATTAGCTTTTTCAACAGAACATACCCTGGCCCAGGGCGGATGGGTAGAAGATAAAACGATGAAAATTAACGTATTCAATAATATATTTGACATGACAATACAGGAACTGGCACTACAGGGAAGACACAACTTGAACAATTCAATGGCTGCCGGAATTTCCGGAATGGTCCTTAAACTTCGCAAGGACGATATCCGTGAGTGTCTGAGCGATTTTCAGGGCGTGGAACACAGGCTCGAACGGTTCATGAGGGTGCATGAAATAGAGTTTATTAACGATTCGAAAGCAACGAATATCAACTCGGTCTGGTATGCGCTGGAGAGCATGTCCACCAAGGTCGTTTGGCTCGTTGGCGGGACAGACAAAGGCAACGATTATTCCCAACTTTTTGATTTGGTGAAAGAGAAGGTGAAAGCTATTGTCTGTATCGGTGTCGATAACAGCAAAATCATGGCCGCTTTTGAGGGAAAAGGAATCGAAATCGTTGAATCGCAAAGCATGGTGGAGGCTGTCCGCAGTGCTTATTTCCTTGCTTCAAAAGGCGACTCCGTGCTTCTTTCTCCTGCATGTGCAAGTTTCGACAGATTCAAAAACTACGAAGACCGGGGCCGCCAGTTTAAAGAGGCAGTCAGGAATCTTTGATCGGCTAAGAACTTGAATTAATTTAAAAACAGACCATTGATATGAATTTTAGCGACTATTTCAGCAGATTAAAAGGAGACCGGACACTTTGGATGGTTGTCCTGATCTTGTCGCTATTCTCAATTTTAATTGTCTATAGTTCTACGGGAGCGTTGGCTTTCAGAAAATTACACGGAAATACTTCCTATTATATTTTAAGGCAGGTGGCAGTCCAGGCGATGGGATTCATGATTATCATGTTGATGGTCAAATACCAATCCGTGAAATTCTACAATAAAATTGCCAATCCGGTTTATCTCATTGCTCTTTTTCTGGTTGTATTGGGAATCGTGTTTGGCCGTGCAGATGGAGGCAGCGGAAGAACTGTCCACCTTGGTCCTATCAGTTTTCAGCCGGCCGAATTTGCAAAGATTGCGATTGTGTTGTGGGTGGCCAGAATTCTATCTGTCAGCAAGGATGATCCTGACAGTCAGAAAATAACTTTCCTCCGAATTATTTCTGGAGTAGGTCTTTTGGGGGGGTTGTTGATTCTGGTCAATTTCTCATCGGCTTTTCTGGTGGTTTCTACCGCATTCATCATGATGTATGTTGGCAGGGTGAAAATCTTGTATATGGCCTCTGTAATTGGCATTGCCATTGCTCTTCTGTTCGTCCAGTATACCCTTAAGGATCGTCTTCCTGACATTGTGTATAAAATGTCCAGGCTGGATACGGTGAATCACCGGATAGATGCTTTTTTGGGTAGATCGGATAAAGTGGAAGATGAAGGAGTGACGCAGGCGGAATTCGCCAAAATAGCCATTTACAGGGGTGGAATCTTTGGCGTAGGTGCCGGGAAAAGTGATATCAGCAACCGGATGAGCGCTGCCTATAATGATTTTGTCTATTCAATCATCGTGGAAGAATATGGAATCCTTGGAGGTGCGGGTATCATGTTGCTTTACCTGATTCTTTTGACCCGGGGATTGGCGATCATACGTGGCTGCAAACGTACCTTCCCGTTATTCCTGGCCACCGGGGTCGTCACCCTGATCATGCTTCAGGCGATGATTAACATGGGAGTATCCTCGGGACTGATTCCCGTTACCGGGCAACCGTTGCCATGGGTAAGTTGGGGGGGGACATCCCAGCTTTTTACCGCCATTGCATTTGGGTTCCTTTTCAAGGTGAGTGCGGAGAACAAGGCGGAGAGTCTGACTGAAATTGTGGTGTCTGATGATTCTGATGACGCTGATGAAGAGGTAGATGAAGAATTTTCGAGAGAGGATTTATTGAAGACACTAAATAAAAAACTGAGCGTATGAGCAACCATCGGTTCATCGTGAGCGGAGGTGGCACCGGAGGCCATATATTCCCGGCATTGTCGATCGCTGAAGGATTGAAGCAGCGTTTCCCGGATGCGAAGATCCTTTTCGTCGGCGCCCTTGGAAAAATGGAGATGGAAAAGGTGCCTGCTGCGGGATTTGACATTGTCGGATTACCGGTTGCCGGTTTTCACAGGGGTGAGATCGTACGCAATTTGCTGTTTCTGCCAAAATTGCTGGCATCCTTGTGGCAAGCCAGGTCGGTGGTCAGGAAGTTTAAGCCTGACTGTGTGATTGGTGTGGGTGGCTATGCCAGTGGACCTGTGCTGAAAGTCGCCACACAAATGGGAATACCCGCGCTTTTGCAAGAGCAAAATTCTTTTGCAGGCGTCACCAATAAGTTGCTCGGTAAAAAGGCAGCTAAAATCTGCGTTGCCTACCGGAACATGGAAAGGTTTTTCCCGAAGGAAAAACTGGTATTTACCGGTAATCCAATCCGAAAAGGGTTGGAAGGCATAGAAAACAAGACTGTAGATTCGCTTCAATTTTTCGGACTCGATCCCACCAGACCGGTTGTTCTGGTGGTAGGCGGAAGTCTGGGGGCCCGTTCATTGAACAATGGAATAAGGGCAAAACTGGATTTGATGCGTTCATCCGGCGTCCAGTTCCTTTGGCAGACAGGCAAGATATATTTTGAGGAACTTAACCGGGAACTGGTCTCTCATCCTGCCGAAAATATACATCTGCTGGAGTTTATTCAAAGGATGGATCTGGCATACTCGGCAGCCGACCTTGTGATCTCCCGTGCAGGAGCAGGAACGATCAGTGAGCTATGTGTCGTAGGCAAACCGACCATTCTCGTGCCTTCGCCCAATGTGGCTGAAGATCACCAGACCTATAATGCCCGGGCGCTTGCCGATCAGGATGCAGCAGTCCTGATCAGGGATGCTGAAGTCAATGATCGATTGGTCGAGGAGGCCATCATCCTGGTAAGAGATAGAAAACGGCTGGAGGTTTTGTCGGAAAATATAAAAAGAATGGCGACGCCTGACGCGACAAAAGATATTGTAGAGGTAATTGTATCATTAATTGAGCATTGATATTTGACAATGGATAATTTTCATCAGACAATTGAACTTGAGGAAATCAAACAGGTATACCTGCTTGGAATAGGTGGCATTGGGATGAGTGCCCTTGCCCGATATTTTAAGTTTGCAGGGAAACGCGTTTCAGGGTACGACAAGACTCCTTCTCCCCTGACCGATGAGTTGATCCTGGAGGGCATTCCTGTACATTTTGATATGGATCAGGAGCTTATGCCGAAAATCACGGAAGTGGAGCGTACCCTGATCATCTTTACACCTGCCGTGCCGGAGAGTTTCGGTGAGATGGTTTTTCTGCGGGAGAATCGGTTTACCATTGTCAAGAGATCGGAAGTGCTTGGGGCGCTGAGCAAAGGGAAAAAATGCCTTGCCATCGCAGGTACCCATGGAAAGACTTCTGTCACCACGATGACAGCCTATTTGCTGAAGGAATCGCACGTTGACTGTTGTGCCTTTATGGGAGGGATTTCCCGTAACTATGGAACCAATTTGCTTTTGCCTGACAATGACAGCAACCTGATGGTGGCTGAAGCGGATGAGTTCGATCGTTCCTTCCTGCGTTTGTATCCGGAAATGGCCGTAATCACCTGGATGGATCCCGATCACCTCGATATTTATGGCACTCCGGGTAACCTGGTGGATGCTTTTGCCATTTTTACCGGCCAGATCAACAAGGGAGGCGTCCTGCTTTACCGCAAAGGGGTGGAAATTGATCCTGCCTGGAATACCGACATCACCTATTATAGCTATTCAGCTACAGAGGCAGCAGATTTCAAGGCTGAAAACATTGTTGTCACTGAAGGAGCCTATCATTTTGACGTGATATCACCCATTGGGACAGTTAAGGGGATTAAACTGCATTATCCCGGACTGATGAACGTTGAAAACCTGACAGCTGCCATCGCGCTCGCACTGCTGAATGGGGTCACTCCCATTGAAATTCTGGCATCCGTGCCCGGATACAAAGGTGTGGAGCGGAGGTTTGACATCCGCTGCAAGGGTAATAAAACTGTTTATATCGACGATTATGGTCATCATCCAAGAGAGTTGGAGGCAACGATCAAATCCGTCCGTCATCTTTTCCCAGGTCGGAAGATAACAGGTATTTTCCAGCCGCATCTTTTTACCCGTACCCGTGATTTTGCCGATGGATTTGCGGAAAGTCTGGATTTGCTGGATGAGGCGCTGGTGATGGAGATTTATCCGGCCAGGGAGGAGCCCTTGCCTGGCGTGGATGCAAGTTTGATTCTCGGTAAAATGAAACTGAAATCAAAAAGAAGATGTTCAGCTGCTGATTTTCCGGCCATTTTAGATGATTATCAGCTTGATATATTGATGACATTGGGAGCAGGCGACATCGACCGACTGGTAAATCCGCTTGTCGATTATTTAAAAGTGAAAGAAAATGATTAAGAAATTCGGAACTCTTGTCATTTGGTGCCTTGTGTTCGCAATGGTCTCCCTATCTTTGGGGTTTACTATCTACGAGCAAAAAATGATCGTTTGCACCGATGTGAGGGTCGAGATTACAGATTCTTTGGATAATCAGTTCCTGCGTGGCAGGGATATCCGGGAATGGGTGCTGAGCCATAATCCGCGTGTACTTCGTCAGAATCTGGATCAAATTGATTTGAGGACAATCGAAGATGGGTTGCAGAAAATAAAGGCAATAGAAGAGGTTACAGTTTTTACCTCTATTGTAGGCAGGGGTAAGCCCGGAGAAGGATGTGTGGTAGTCAGGATCCGTCAGCGAAAGCCTGAGTTCAGGGTAGATCTGCCGGGACGGGATTATTACATGGACCGCTTTGGGAAAAGCATCGACTGGACACCCAATTATACACCCCGGGTGATGATGGTTTCGGGAGTGATTGCTTATGAATATGCCCGCAAGCGGCTGCTTCCGTTGATCACGTTCATTGAGGAGGATCCTTTCCTGAGTGCCCAGATTGATCAGATCCATGTGGGCGGGAATGGCAATCTGACCATGGTTCCCCGGGTTGGAGATCAACTGATTTATTTTGGAACACCTGAGGATTATCAGGTTAAATTTAGAAATTTGAAAGCTCTTTATAAAGAAGGATTTAAAAATGGGGGATGGACCATCTACAAATCCATCAACCTAACATACAGAAATCAGGTAATCTGTTTAAAAAAATAATGAGATGAGCCAGACAAGAGAATTAGCAGCAGCCATTGATATCGGCACTTCACGCACCAGAGCTATCCTGGGACGGTTTACATCAGACAACAAACTCGATGTATTGGCCTTCAGTGAAGTAGCAACCATGGGCGTTCGAAACGGAGTTGTGGTCAATATTGACGAAGTAGCTGAGTCGATCCGCAAGGCAGTAATTGTTCTCGAGAAAGCGACGAACCTCAGGGTAAAGAAACTTTATGCAGGTATTTCCGGTCCAAAGATCGGTAACCGGCCATACGCCTGTTACCGGATGACGGAAGGGAACGAAGTCACCCAATCCATAGTGAAGGCGATGGCTGAAGAGGCACGGCGCCATTCAGTGACTGCCGGAGAGAAAATCTATCACCTGATACCCACTGAATACATCGTAGATGGGGAACGCGGAATCAACAAACCCGCAGGAATTGCCGGCCGCCGTATCGATGCGGTTTTTAACATGATACTGGCTTCAGAGAATTACGAAAAAAACCTGTGCAAGGCCATTGAAAAAGCCGGTTTTGAACTGGCAGCGCCTTATGTCAATCCTTACGTTCAGGGAGCTGCCTGCCTTTCGGCGGATGAAAAGGAGGCAGGAGTCGTTCTGCTTGACCTGGGAGCTGGTACGACAGGAATATCACTCTATTATGAAAATAAACTGAGACTTGCACTCGAACTTCCTTTTGGTGGCAATGTTATTTCGAACGATATCAAAGAAGGATGCAACATCATTCCACGTCACGCTGAAATGGTAAAGATCAATTGCGGATATGCCATGTCCGACCTTGCGCCGGATAATAAAGTGGCACAGATTCCGGAAGTGGAAGGTTGGCCGGGGAAGGAGATCTCGTTTAAAAGTCTGGCAGGAATCATACAGGCAAGGTTGGAGGAGATCATGGAATGGGTCAATTACCAGCTGGAATCGACCGGTTATCTGGATAAGCTGGGTGCCGGGATTGTACTTACAGGCAGCGGAGCCAACATGAACGGAATAGATAAGATGGTGAGCTATACAACCGGTTTGGATGTGCGGTTCGGAAGGCCGATCGTACCAATGAAAGAGCAACTTTTTAACGATCAGCTGGTCAATCCCGGTTCTGCCAATCTTTTGGGTATTCTGATCCATGGATTGATCCATTCGAGATCCTTAAAATATCCTGCCGGTATGGTTGACCCAATTGTACAGGAAGAGGCGCCAAAAGCAGCTCCTGTCAAAAAGAAATCACGCGGATTGTTCGATTTGGTCGACAAGGTAAAAGATGGCTTTGATGGCCTTTTTGAAGATTCTGAAGGTAAATAATTGACAAAAGAAGTCGTTATGGAAAATATTGTAGACGATCTGTTGCCATTTGGATTTCAGCAACCAAACCATTCCATCATTAAGGTGATCGGAGTTGGAGGAGGCGGTAGCAATGCGGTCAATCACATGTATCACAACGGGATTGCCGGAGTTGATTTTGTGATTTGCAACACGGATGCCCAGGCATTGGTGAACAGTCAGGTTCCCATCAGGATTCAGTTGGGAGTCACGCTCACTGAGGGCCGTGGAGCCGGTAACGTCCCAAAAAAGGGGGAACAGGCGGCCATTGAGAACCTGGGAGAGGTGAGAGAAATCCTCGAATCCGGAACCAAAATGGTATTCATCACTGCAGGTATGGGTGGAGGAACCGGAACCGGGGCCGCTCCGATAATTGCGCAATTGGCCAGAGACATGGATATCCTGACCATTGCCGTCGTGACGATGCCCTCTAAGAAAGAAGGAAAACTGCGGTATGACCAGGCAATTGAAGGAATTCTGAAACTTGACAGGTATGTAGATTGTATGCTGGTGATCAGCAATGAAAACCTGCACAAGGTATATGGGGATTTGCCTGCTCGTGAGGCTTTCTCCAAAGCGGACGACATCGTTTGCACTGCCGTGAAGGGATGTGCTGAGATCATCACCCTGCACGGCAATATCAACATCGATTTCGCGGATGTCAATACCGTGATGCGCGACAGCGGTGTATTTATCATGGGAACCGGATTGGCCGAAGGTCCCGATCGCGCCTATGCAGCGGTTGAAGATGCCTTGCAGTCACCATTGCTCGACAGTAACAATATCTATGGCACCGGCAATATCCTGCTGAACATCATCTCGGGAGAGGAAGAGGTGAGGATGGGTGAAATCGGGCAGATCATCGATTACCTGCAGCAAGCTGCCGGCGACAATGCCAATATCATTTGGGGCAACGGCTATGATCCATCCCTTGGGAATAAGATCAGCGTGACCATCATCGCTACAGGATTTGACCACGATACAAGTCATGTCAAATCTGCAGTTTCTGTTTCAGCGCCTGTTGCTGTCGAAAAAACAATACTTCAGATGGATGACGATATTCCGGAAATGAAAGAAAACGTTCCTGTTGAACAGGAAGAAGATTTCATGGGTATCACTGATGAGGATAATTTATCCATTCTGGAAGAACCACCCATTGAAGAACGCGTAGTTCAAGATAAAAAACCATCTGAACCGGAACAAAAACCCGCCAGAAAGGAGCGAGAATCTATCTCCAAATGGTTTAACAGTCAGTTTGGAGGACTGTTCACCGATGAAGATACAGAAGTAAAATAAGTGCATATTTAGTCTTTCTGGCCACTAAAAGATAAACGATAAAAATCAGATATTATGAAGGAACTCATAGATTTCGATCTGCCGACCTCATCGGAAAACATCATCAAGGTTATTGGTGTGGGTGGTGGCGGAAGCAATGCCGTAAACCACATGTACCGGCAAGGGATCAAAGATGTGGATTTTGCCATTTGCAATACCGATTTACAGCATCTGCTGAAGAGTCCGGTTCCCATTAAAGTGCAACTGGGCTCTGCACTCACGGAGGGCAGGGGTGCGGGGAATAAACCTACGATCGGCCGTGAATCGGCGAACGAAAACATTGAGGAGATCGAAGCCATTTTTTCTGCAAATACCAAGATGGTCTTCATCACCGCAGGAATGGGTGGAGGTACCGGAACCGGTGCCGCACCTGTTATTGCTGAGGTTGCAAGGACCAACCACATACTTACCATTGGAATCGTAACACTGCCTTTCAGAAACGAAGGAAAGCTGAGAATACAACAGGCCATCGAAGGAATCAGGCAGATGGAAGGTCACGTAGATTCACTCTTGATCATCAACAACGAAAGGATTCGCGAAATTTATGGTGACTTCCCGATCTCCAAAGCCTTCGCCAAAGCCGATGATGTGCTTGCTACGGCAGCCAGGGGTATCGCGGACATTATCACGAGTACCGGTTTCATCAACGTGGATTTTGAGGATGTCAGGACGGTCATGCAAAACTCCGGAGTAGCCATCATGGGATCAGCCACCTTCAGTGGAGAGGACCGTGCATTGAAAGCTGCCGAGGGTGCGATTAACTCTCCGCTGCTTAACAACAACGACATCCGCGGTGCCAAAAACATACTGGTCAACATCACTTCGGGTGAAACCAAAGAGGTGACCATGGATGAAGTCAACCTGGTCAACGAATATGTTCAGGAAATGGCAGGGAACAATGCAGACCTCATCCACGGTATCGCCGTTGATCCATCGTTGGGAGACGCGCTCACCGTCACTGTGGTAGCCACGGGGTTTAAGAGCAGTTCAATTCCGGAACTGAAGATTGACAAGACGGAAGACAAGATCAGGGTATCGATCGGAGATGATTTTTCAGATTCGAATCATTTGCCATCCAGACCTGAAACGTTCTTCGCCGGCGATTCACCGTCCGGAGTCGAATGGATGGAAGATCCGCAGGAGGAAGTCATTAGTCGGCTTTACCCGAAGAGAATGATTGATCCTTTCTCCGGTGCCCCTGAAGTTGTCAGAAGAGTCATGCACGTGGACTTTTACAGCCAGACAGAAGATTATATCAATGAACTTTCGAAGGTTCCAGCATTTGAAAGGCGCAGAATGAAACAGCAGAAACCGGGCGGAACCACCGACAACGGAAAATCAATGTCACGTTATTCCATCTCCAATAATCCGGAAGACGGACTGAAACTGCGAAAAAACAATTCCTTCCTGCACGACAAAGCGGACTGATAACAGTACTAATTTGGACTTGAGAGAAGCTCAACAATTTTGCCAATCTCATAACCCATAACCCATAACCCATAACTCATAACTCATGAACATATTCGACCAGATCAATGAAGACATTCGGGCTGCCATGCTGGCCCGCGACAAGGAAAGGCTTGAGGCAGTAAGGAACATTAAAAAAGTATTGCTCGAAGCAAAAACAGCAAAAAGCGGGGGAGAGGATCTGCCCGATGATGAAGCTTTGAAAGCGATTTCAAAACTGGCCAAGCAAGGCAAAGATTCTGCAGAAATCTATACAGGGCAAAACAGGCCGGACCTCGCCGCGTTTGAGATGGCCCAGGTGAAAATTTACGAAGCCTATCTTCCTAAACAGATGGGTGACGATGAACTAACTGTTGCTGTACAGGCAATTATAGATGCCTGCGGTGCAACTTCCATGAAAGAAATGGGAAAAGTAATGGGAATTGCATCCAAAGAACTTGCCGGAAAAGTAGACGGAAAACTGATTTCTGAGAAAGTGAAAAACTTGTTGGGTTAAATCTTTGTAACCTAAGTTTCATCATTTCCGTTATAAATGAGTACGTTTGAAATTCCTGAATTTTTTTACGTACTCATTTTATGACAACCCTATTCAAATACAATTTTATGAAAACATTTATAATGGTTACGCTGCTGGCAGCATTGGTTTCTTTTGAATCACAGGCTCAGAAAGAGACTCCTGCCAAACAGCAGCAGGCAAAAGTTGATACTACTGCCACTGTGGATTTGCTGGGAGAAATGAATCAGGCTGCTCCTGAGAAAACAAAATTGCTGCCCGGGAAAATCATGTTCACCCAGCGAATTTTTTGGGGTGAAAAGGGACTGATGCGTAATTTTAATGCTTTTGAACTGACACCGGAGAAAAGGATGGCAGAATTGAAGGTGAGACGAACGATGTTGGTTACCCATCAGATCATGGGCTTTCTGACGCTCGGAGGAATGGTTGCACAAGGTTTTGTAGGTGCGAAACTCTATAAAGCCACTGGAAGTGATTACAAAAATATTAAAGATACCCATGAAGTGCTTGCCGCGGCTGTCGAGATAGGTTATTTTAGTACAGCTGCCCTGTCGATGTTCGCACCACCCAAGATGCTGAATGAGCGAAAAGGCTACAGCAGCATCAAATTGCACAAAGGACTGGCGTACATTCATTTCACTGGTATGGTAACTACCATGATTCTGGCAGGACAGCTTGAGCATCACCCTGAACTCAAAGTCTGGCACAGGGCTGCCGCATTCAGCGCTTTCGGCGCATTTGCCGCCTCTATGATTGTGATCAAGTTTTAGGCTGATTATTGATCTTTGCCTCTGTATTGCGGCCTTTGTGTGAGATTATTCTCCCACAAAGGCCGCAATTTTTTTATGGTCGAAGCACGTAAAATCCAAAATCCAGTTAGAATCCGTAATAAAAGTTAAGATTTCGGGATTGCAGTAATTTATGGGAAACCTTACCTGAAGAAAAACGTATCCCCAATAAAATCTCATACTATGAAAAAACTTGGAACTCTATTGATTGGCCTGCTATTGGTCGTCAGTGTATTTGCTCAGAATAAGGTAAAAGTCAATTGTATCAAAGAGGAATCGTCCGTAGTATACTCAATGAAACACCCTTTGCATGAATGGACGGGTGAAAGCAAGGAGATTAACTCAATTCTTCTGATGGATGAAGCGCGAACAACCATTTTTCAGGTTGCAGTTTCTGCCAAGGTATCTACCTTTGACAGTAAAAATGCCAATCGTGATTCACACATGATGGAGGTAACAGAGGCAATAAAATATCCGAACGTCACTTACGTAAGTACTTCAGTAACCATTGATGGCAGTGATTTTACTTCTAGCGGAAATGTGACTTTTCACGGAATCAGTCAGCCGGTTGCCCTGAAGGGAAAACTAACGCGTGAAGGCAATAAACTCATCTTTGCGGGTGATTTCAACCTCAAGATGACCCAATTTAAAATTGATCCGCCAACACTGATGGGAATCAGTACCAATGACGATTTCAAACTGGAATTTAAGGTATCCTATCAATAATCGAAACTACTGCCGCCCAGAAATTCTCTCAGCACTGAAGTAGGCGGTATTTCCGTCTCCGGTATAAAACTGAAGTAAGAAATAAATATCAGAAGCCTGACTGCTTCAGCGTATTCAGGTTCGTTTTCTTTCACTGATTTGAGCAGCGTATTCGCATATCTTTTCAGGACTGCCAGTTCATATACCAATGCAGAGTTGAACATGATATCTGCGTTTTCCTGGTAAGGGAATATATGCTTGTCTTCCCCCCTCCGGACACTAGGCCAGCGCTTGATCGTACTGGAAGCGCTGTATCCCCTGTATTTTGCATCACGGATCATTCGTCTCAGCAACCGGTTGTCTGTGGTAGGAATGTATGTGTGTTCGTCGAAAGAGATCTGGGTGAGGGCGGAGATGAAAATTTTAAAAATACGCTCCGGATCGATCATAGGAATTAGTCCGGGATTGAGTCCGTGAATTCCTTCAATAATCAGGATGTTGTCTTTGCTCATTTGGAGTAAATCACCCCTGAAAATGCGCTCACCCGACTGGAAATCAAACCGGGGCAGTTCAACCTGCTCCCCATCCAGTAATTGGAGAAGAATCTTGTTGAAGTAAGGGACGTCGATGGCCTCAAGCGCCTCATAGTCGAAACCTCCATTTTCATCGAGGGGTGTGTGCTGACGATCGACAAAAAAATCATCAAGTGAGATTTGAATGGCATGAAGGCCATTTACGGCAAGTTGCACGCTGAGTCGTTTGCTGAAGGTCGTTTTTCCCGAGCTGGACGGACCGGCTATCAATACGATATTTACTTTCTCGTGTTTTTCTGTAATAATAGTTGCAATCTCCGCTATTTTCTTTTCATGCAGGGCTTCTGATACTTTGATTACATTTCCGGCCTCGCCAGCGTCAGTAATCTGGTTGAGGTGAGATATGTCGCTAACTCCCAAAATGTTGGCTCTTTGTTTGTGTTCCCTGAAAATGCCAAAAAGCTGATCCTGTTCGATGGCAGGTTCGAGTTCGTCGATATTCTCAGGTTTTGGAAAGCGGAGTAACATCCCGTCGTAGTATTTCTCTAAACCGAATTTGGTGACTTGACCGGTGGAGTTGAGCAGGTGACCATAGAAGAAATTGAAATGACCATCCAATTCAAAAACAGGAGCGTATAACCTGCCATAGGCTTTAAATAATTCAGCTTTTCTTGTCAGGCCCTCCTTCTCATACAATTCCACCGCCTTGTCGGTCAAAAGGGTTTTGCGCTCGACAGGAAGGTTTTTTTTGATGATGCTTTTCATCTCCTCTTTGATGATCCAGATATCTTCTTCATTCAATGGATGATCCAAATCTTCCAGACTGCAATAATAGCCTTTGGAGATGGCATGATCTATCCTCAGCCTGGCTTCAGGCCAGAGATTTTTTACCGCCACAAAAAATATAAATGAAAGGGTACGAAGGTACATCCGCTGACCATCACGCATGGAATAATCGAAAAATTCGATCTGCTTTGGTTTAACCAGCTCGAAATCCATCGGTTTAACCCTGTGGTTTACGTAGGCGCCACAAACAGGCCCCTCCAGTTCTATTCCCAATCTGGTGGCAATCTCCGCCAGCGTAGTCCCAAGCGGAAAAGTTTCGCTGGCACCGGTATTGATGCAGTAAATTTCGATGTTCTTCATACTCAAAAATACTCAGAATTTGTTTTCAATGGATGTCCTGATCAGCATAATTTAAGAGGGTGTCAATAAAAAAGCCACGACGGTCATCGTGGCTTTTCCATTGATACAGTAAAGATTACTTGTTGATTTTACTCTCGAGTTCGTCGAGGCGGTCATTGGCGGAATGCACCATCATGGTAATGCGGACAAATGGTCCTGCAATCAGGAACAATGCCAGCGAAATGGCCAGCATTGGCCAGTTGGAATAGATCACACTGCAAATGATACCTCCTAAACCAATCAGGGCTGCGATGATACCTCCCGGTACACCCAGCGGACATCTTAATTTTTTCTTCGCTTCCATGTTCAATATGTATTAAGTTTATTCAACAATTCTTGTTTTGAAGGGACTTCCCTGTAAACAATTTTATGGTCTATCAAAAGTGTCGGCACCGCAAAGATCCCAAGTTTCATGGTTCTGATCATGCCAATTGGCAAATTGGCAAGGGTGGTTTCAAGTTTGAATTTGTCACCAAATTCAGGCAAAACTTCCTGTAACATTCTTTTCATCACCCGGCAGTTTGGACAGGTTAACGTATAGAACATTTCTATGATGATGGGATCCGGCTTGGTCATAATTTTTACGAAGATATTATTTTTATGCAATTTGCGAAAAGGCAGGATGATCGGAAAAAGAAAGCCACTGCCTAAATTCTTAATTATTGGTTTTTCATCAGGCACCGGATGCTGAAATTACATCATCATTTTATCTTGACCTTGTTCCCGAGTTCTTCACTGAGATATTTAGCGGTATACGACACCTCGTTTTGTGCAATATCTTCAGGAGTCCCTGAGCAAAGTACATGTCCACCTTCACGGCCGCCCTCCGGTCCAATATCGATGATGTGGTCTGCCATTTTTATTACCTCCATATTGTGTTCGATGACAATCACCGTATTCCCGCGTTCTACCAGTTTGTCGAGGACACAGAGCAGTACCCTGATGTCTTCAAAGTGCAGACCTGTGGTCGGTTCATCCAGAATATACAGGGTACGTCCGGTATCCCTTTTGCTAAGTTCCGTGGCCAGCTTGACCCGCTGGGCTTCTCCACCTGAAAGGGTGGTGGAAGCCTGACCCAGCGTGATGTATCCCAGTCCCACCTCTTCGATGGTTTTGAGTTTATGCGAGATGGAAGGTATGTTTTCAAAGAAGGTGACTCCCTGCTGAATGGTCATATCCAGTACATCACTGATCGATTTTCCCTTGTATCTGATTTCAAGTGTTTCCCGGTTGTAGCGCCTGCCGTTGCATTTGTCACAATGCACGTAAACATCAGGCAGAAAATTCATTTCAATGGTTTTCAGTCCGGCGCCTTCACACGCTTCACAACGTCCGCCTTTCACGTTGAAAGAGAAACGCCCGGGTTTGTAGCCCCGTATTTTAGCTTCAGGCAGCAAAGTGAAAAGGGTCCTGATTTCAGTAAACACTCCGCAGTAAGTCACTGGGTTGGACCTGGGTGTCCGGCCTATTGGCGACTGATCGACCTGTACCACTTTGTCGAGATGTTCGATGCCGACAATAGAACCGTAGGGCAGTGGATCGTCGAGCGACTTGAAAAAATGCTGACTCAGAATTGGCAGCAGGGTTTCATTGATTAAAGTCGATTTGCCACTTCCTGAGACACCGGTCACACAAATAAATTTTCCGAGCGGAAAGTCGGCATCTATCGATTTAAGATTGTTGCCGGTTGCTCCTTTCAGCGACAGGATTTTTCCGTTGCCGGTCCTGCGAACCGCAGGCACTGATATTTCTTTTTGTCCGGTCAGGTATTGGGAGGTCAAAGTGTCAATTTTCAGCACTTCTGCCGGTGTGCCTGCAGCAACAATCTCTCCGCCGAAACGGCCGGCATGTGGTCCCATATCGATCAGATAATCTGCCTGAAGCATCATGTCACGGTCGTGTTCTACCACAATGACTGAGTTACCGGTATCTCTGAGTTGCTGAAGTGATCTGATCAGCCTTAGGTTGTCGCGGTGGTGAAGTCCGATACTGGGTTCATCCAGGATATAAAGAACGTTCACCAGTTGAGAGCCGATTTGGGTGGCCAGACGGATGCGTTGAGACTCGCCTCCTGACAGGCTCGCGGAAGGCCTGTCGAGGGAAAGGTAGTTTAATCCTACATCCAGCAGAAAACTCAGTCGGGTTACGATCTCCTTGTTCACTTCTGTGGCAATTAACAACTGCCTTTTACTCATCCTTTCCCCGATTCCTGTAAAGAAGACAGAGAGCTGGCTGATATCCATTTGTGCCAGTTGAGCGATATTCTTGCCGTCAATCATGAAATGAAGCGGTTCTTTCTGCAATCGCTGACCTTTGCACTCGGGGCACCTGCAAGTTTTATGAAACGAATCTGCCCATTTCTGGGCACTTTTTGATAGGTTGTCGCTTTTTTCGTTGACCACGTATTTGACGATCCCCTCGTAGGTCATCATGTAATCGATCGAACTTCCCAGTGGGGAATTCTTTAATTGAATTCGCTCGCCGGTGCCATGAAGTATGGCATTCAAAACGGCTTCATCGATCTCGCCAACGGGTGTTTTAAGGGTGAAGTTGTATTTTTCGGCCAGGGCTTCTATTTGCCAGAATATCAGGGTGTTTTTGTAGGGTCCCAGCGGAGCAATACCTCCCTGGGTAATCGACAATGAGGGGTCGGGGACAATCTTGGCAAAGTCAATCTCGTTGATCTCCCCCAGGCCGTTGCATGTCTGACAGGCGCCTTTGGGAGAATTGAATGAAAAGCTGTGCGGGGCAGGATCGTTGTAGGAGATTCCTGTGGTCGGACACATCAGGTGTCGGGAGAAATAGCGCACAGTGTCCTTATCCGGATCCAGGATCATCACAATCCCTTCTCCGTGCTTCATGGCCCGTTCGAGCGATTCCCGCAACCGTTTCCTGTCTTTTTCCTCTACCACGAGTTTGTCGATCACCATTTCTATGTTGTGGCCCTTGTACCTGTCCACTTTGTATCCGTGGGATAGCTCCGTGATCACACCGTCCACCCTGGCATGCAGGAATCCTCTTCTTCGAATCTGCTCAAAGAGCTCGCGATAGTGCCCTTTACGACCTTTCACGACGGGTGCCAGCAAAATGGCACGTTTTTCGCTGTAATTTTCAATGATCAGATCGATGATTTGATCATCGCTGTATTTCACCATCTTTTCTCCGGTATTGTAGGAGAAAGCCTCTCCTGCCCTTGCGAAAAGAAGACGTAAGAAATCATAGATTTCTGTCACGGTGCCAACTGTTGACCGCGGATTCTTGTTGGTGGTTTTTTGTTCGATTGAGATGACCGGACTCAAGCCGGTGATCTCGTCCACATCCGGGCGTTCCATGTTACCCAGAAAGCTTCTGGCATAAGCCGAGAAGGTCTCGATGTACCTGCGTTGCCCCTCCGCATAAATGGTGTCGAAAGCCAGTGATGACTTTCCGCTTCCACTCAAGCCGGTGATGACCGTCAACTTGTTGCGGGGAATGGAAACATTAATATTTTTCAGGTTATGCTCTCTGGCTCCCCTGACAACAATTTTTTCTTCGCCTTCCATGGAGATCAGGTTCAATTTTTTTCCAATTCAAATGTGCGTGTTCCGGGTTCGGGGATTTTAAGCACATAACTCTTTTTGGAAGGATTTTTAAGTGAAGATTGCCTTAGCCAGGGATTAAAATATTTAAGCAACTTATAATTAATTCCTTGTTTGTGTGCGTATTCTGCCAAATTACTGACACTGCCGCTCAGTGTGATCTCTTTGTATTTCAGGATGGGATACCTCTCTTCTTCCGATACTTTGAATCCATATTTTTCAGGATTCTCCATGATCTGCTTGAGCGCAAGAATACGGTAAACATACCTTGAAGTCTCGTCATTCAGATACAGGTCAAAATAGTTGCGGCTGTCCTGAAATTCGGCTTGTCGCTTGATTCCATTGACTCCCGCGTTGTACGAAGCAGCAACGATGATCCAGCTGCCATAAACATGGTAGGCATGGTTCAGGTATTTACAGGCTGCCTGGGTCGATTTTTCCATGTTGTAGCGTTCATCCACTTCGGTGCCGACTTCGAGCCCATTTTCAGCTGCTGCTTTTTTCATCAGTTGCCACAATCCTGTGGCTCCGGCGGGGGAGACAATTTTTTCCTGAAACCCACTTTCTGCCAGGGAGAGATATTTAAAGTCGTCGGGAATGTTGTTTTGCTTTAGAATGGGTTCAATCACCTGGAAATAACGCCTGGCCTTTTTCAGGTAAAGAATCGTTTGAGACTGGAAATAGCTGTTTACCAGCAACTCACGGTCAAGAGACTCGCGTACATCAAAATTTTCGAGGGAGATCTTTTCTCCGGCGAACTCAAGTGATGTTGGAATGGGTACAGGGGTATTGTATTGATGGGGCACTTCAACAACAGGAGGCTTTTCCGGACTTGAGTTGATGAAGAGTCCGCAGGAAATCACTCCTACAGCTATCATAGAGAAGACCATGGCCAGCTTTGCAAGGGAAAATCTATTTTTGAGCATCATTTTGTACTTTGAAAATTAGCAACCGGATTAATCCGCGAAGATACTTCTTTACTCTCTTTGGTCAAAAGGATTGTGAGATCAATTTCAAAATGGAGGAAACAATTTGGTAATTTGACGATTTAGCTATCCAACGATTCGATCATGTGTCGAATGCCTGATGTTGCCAAACAGCAAGGCCGGGTCGTAATGTTGAAGTGGAAAAGGGGAACGAGGAAGCAGGTGAGGGGCGTTCCTAGTTGAATGAAAATGTAAGTCCGGTAAAGATACCCATCTGCATCGGTCTGTAACTAACCTGATCGTTGCTGCTGACAGAGTTCAAATATTGTTTCACCCTTGGTTCAATGGTTAGTACCAGATTCTTGCCCAGATCGTAACCCAGTTCAAGGCCGGCTGAACCTGCATAAAGGATATTTCTCAGGTTATCTGTATTGCCTTTTGACAGATTAATACCATTCTGGGTGATGGTCGCATAATTCCCAACCAGAAAATTGGTGCTTAAGCCACCGGTAACTCCCAGTGACAATTTTGTGTCGATAATTTTATAAGTTGCCTGTACAGGAACTTCGAGGTATTTAAAATCTTGCGAGATATCCGATGAGAAAATAGATGTGGAATTGGTTTTCATTCCATTTGAGTACACGATGCTGGAAACGGCCGGCAGATAAAGCGAGACATCACCTGCGAGGTTGGCAGCCTTTTCAACCGGAAGTAAATAAGTGATACCGGATGTCTGGCTCAAGGTATAGGAAGTATGCGTATCCTGTTTCATCTGGGCCAATCTGATACCGGAACTTACTTTCAGCCTTTTATTTACCTGGTAGGATGCGATCATGCCACCCGAAAGCGTACTCTGCTGGGTCGTACTGGCAGTGGCACCTGAGACATTCTGTGAGTAGACAGAAGGAGATAATTCTGCTTTAATGCCCCAATTCCCTTTTTCCGATCTTCCTGAAGGTGTTGGGTTTTTTATTCCTGCGTCGGCAAAGTAAAGCGGTGTATTTTTCTTCGGGAATCCGTTGGAGACATTTTCAGTTTTGCTTTTTTCCTTTGCAGTAGTCTTCTCCTCAATGGATACATTTCCTGCCTGATTTTCAGTAGTCTGAACTGAAGTGCCAGTTTCCGATGTTGTGGCCTGGGATGCCAGCAAGTTATGTTCGTCAGAAGCAGTTGGCGTTACCATCTTCTGTTTGGGTTCGGCGTTGTTTCTGACGGATCTTGCAGGTTGACCGGTGGTGATGGCTGCGCCTTTTTGATTTGATTGTTGACCGATGGCTACTTGATTCGCAGTTGTCTTGAGATCAATGACCACCTGTTCGGTTTTCACCTCAGCCGGGGAGTTATTTTGTTCGATTTTTTGCGCTGGCATCTGGTTTTTGGCGATCTGGTTCTGATCCATGGTCAACCATCCTGCCATCAGAATCAGCGTCACGGCAGCGGCTATCCCAATCACGGTTTTTACCTGGTTCATTCGCCTGACTTTACCCCGGTGCGCCATCTTTTGGTTGATCTGATCCAAAAGGCCAACCGGAGGATTCTTTTCCAGAATCCCTAGTTTCTCCCTGAAGAGTTGATCAATATGATGATTTTCCGTTGTCATAACACTTTTTTAACCAGTTTTTTTTCGTCTCCGAAATTATCAGCCACACTCTTTTGTAATATAACCCTTGCCCTCGACAAGTTCGATTTGGAAGTACCTTCCGAAATATTCATCATTTCCCCTATTTCCAGATGGGAGTAACCTTCTATGGCGTAAAGGTTGAAAACCATTCTGTACCGGGGCGGCAATTCTTGTATGATCCGAAGCAAATCATCTGCAGTGATGGAAGAGATTGTTTCATCAACCCATCCGACAGATTCGTAGACGCTCATCTCTTCTACGGGGTAGAGCCTGTCGTTCTTTCTGAATTTTTCAAGTGCGGTGTTAACCATGATCCGCCTCATCCAACCTTCGAAAGAGCCTTTGAACTCAAATTGCTTGATTTTGGTAAAGACCCGGAGGAAACCTTCCTGAAGAATATCTTCTGCCTCGCCCGAATCTCTGGCATACCTCAGACAGACACCATACATCTTTGATGAGAAAAGGCGATACAACGCTGTTTGCGCTCCGTTGTTCTCCTCCCGGCATTTATATATGATCTCTTCTAATTGGGTCACGTTTAACAATCTGATAAATGGTTTTGCAACGATCGTTCGAATTAAACAAATTAATCTCCACAAAAGTCTCTATAAGATGTTAAAGAACGAAAATAAAACCTACAATTTTTCAGATTTTGATTTTTTTTTCGGCTTCGTGACTAATCTTAAGATGAGACCAAAGACTAAAATGGTTGCGTTAGGTTCATTAAAAATGATAAATAATTAAATAAAAATTAAAAGTGAAAAACGGGAGTTCCGGACTTTTCACTTTTAACTTGTAAATCTGTATTTTACAGTCTTTTTATTTCCCCATCAGTTCCTCCAGCTTTTTAGCCAGTTCTTCGCCTCGGAGATTTTTAGCAATGATTTTTCCACCTTTGTCCAAAAGAAAAGTACACGGAATTGCGGTTACTCCATATTTTTGTGCAATTTCACTCTGCCAGAATTTCAACTCTGAAACTTGGTGCCAAACCAGTTTGTCGTCGGCAATCGCCTTGATCCAGGCCTCTTTTTCGCGGTCAAGCGAAACGCCTACCACATCAAACCCTTTGTCTTTGTATTTCCCGTAAAGTGCCACCACATTTGGGTTTTCCTGACGGCAAGGCTGACACCATGCTGCCCAGAAATCGATCATCACATATTTTCCTCGGGTAGTTGCCAGGTTAAATGTTCCTCCGTCAGGAGTAGGCAACGTAAAATCAGGGGCCATTGAACCTACCTCGGTGGCTCTCATCTTATCCGCCATTTTTTTCAGTTCCGATACATAAATCGATGGCAAAACTGACGGATCAAGGAATGCAATGAGGGTATCAATTTCTGCCGCTTTAATGGTCTGGCCGAATTGCATCATGGCAATCAGGGGAGATACAGAGGATTTTCTGTGTTCACGAATGAAATTCTTCGCATAGACACCCAAATTCTGAACCATGGCCTCATAGTCGATCTGCGCCTTTTTCATGCCGTCCTGATCTCCGCTTGATTGTGCAGACATGAATCTTTGCTGCATGCCCTGGGCCTCTTTCGAGAGGCTTGCCAACTCTGTCTGATATATTTTGAATTCTTCATTGGATTTGGATCCTTTGATCACGCTCTTGTCCAGACTGTCTGAATAGGCCTGTAAGCTTATGGTTCCGTTTTCAACAAAGAATTGGGCAACCATTTCGCTGGCACCCAGGGTGACATAACGCAACTCTGGGAGGTCCACTTTTCCTGTTAACTGGAATTTGCCTTTCACCATCCTGGCTGTGTCTTCCTTTACCCATTTCCCGTCTGCAAACTTCATCAGCTGTATATTCCCGCTGTCTTTTCCTTTGATCTCACCGTTGATCACGAACTTGTCGGGCTTTGCACAGGAGATGATACTACAGGATATCAACGCTAAGAACAAGATTTTTTTTATCATCAGGTTAACTTTATTTAATGGATTGAATTTCAATCCGGATTAATTTGTAGAGTTCAAAAATAAAAAACATTTTCTGAAAGGCGAATTTAGTAATGACAAATGATCACGTCGTATTTTTTTCTATACGATTACAGTTGGCTTTTCGCGACACTGCTGGCAGAATTCTCCAAACAAGGGAATCAGAATCTGCATCATTTGAATATTCTTGGAACATTATTGTTTGCTAATGGTGTCAAAATATTTCTCCAGCAATTCGCGGGCGGCCTCAAAAGGACTTAATTTTTCATCTGCCACCTTGGTTTCAAGGAGGGACAGTGCAGTTTTAATGTGTTTATTCTGGTAAAAATTGGTTTTCAGATTTTCATCAATCGTCTCGAACATCCAATACCTGGCCTGACTGGCTCGTCTCTCTTCGAAAAAGGCATTCCCTTTTACCTGAATCAGGTATTCTTCGATACAACTCCAAATTTCGCTGATTCCTGTTTTTCGCAGGGATGAACAGGTTTTAACCTGTGGAATCCAGCCTGAAAGGGTAGGGGGGAAGAGGTGAAGGGCGTTGCGGTAAAGTGTTGCTGCTGTATTGGCCCGGTTGATGTTGTCACCGTCTGCCTTGTTGATCACAATGGTGTCAGCCATCTCCATGATTCCTCGCTTGATTCCCTGAAGTTCGTCTCCGGCACCTGATATCTGAAGCAGGAGAAAGAAATCGACCATCGAGTGGACTACTGTTTCCGACTGACCTACGCCTACAGTTTCAATCAGAATGGTGTCAAATCCTGCAGCTTCACACAATAGAATGGTCTCGCGGGTTTTTCTGGCGACGCCACCCAGCGATCCGGAGGAGGGGCTTGGCCTAATGTACGCGTTGGGGTCGGTGGAGAGTTCTTCCATCCGGGTTTTGTCTCCCAGGATCGAACCTTTCGATCGTTCGGAACTTGGATCAATCGCCAGTACCGCAATTTTCTTGCCGATGGAGGTGAGGTAAGTCCCAAATGATTCAATAAAAGTACTCTTCCCGGCTCCCGGTACACCGGTAATTCCGATGCGGACTGAATTTCCCGAAAAAGGCAAACAATGGCTGATAATTTTTTGGGCAATATGCCGGTGATCCGGCTTGTTGCTTTCGATCAGGGTGACAGCCCTGCTAAGAACCATGCGATTGCCTTGCAGGATTCCCTGGCAGTATTCATCAACAGATAATTCACGCTGCTGGTTTTTTTTCAGAAAACGATGTACCGAATCAGCATTCACAGCCTCCGGCTGGTCTATGCCTTTACTGACGTTCAAGCCTTTGTATTTCGGATCGTTCTCGGGATGGTCCATATTTACTTGGCTTTGTTCACCGTCCCTGAAATTCTGAGAATGGAAGTTGCCGAATTTGGATCATTGGATATAATCGTAATGGTTTTGTTCTGTAATCCCAATTTACCATTGGAATCAAATACGACCTTTAGATCGGTATCCGTTCCCGGTTTGACCACGTTGGATGTTGGATTGGCAGCAGTACAGCCACAAGATGCCTTTACACTTCTTATCAGCAGATCGCTTTTGCCCTTATTCAGAATTTTGAAGGTATACTCCACTTTTTTGCCTTCCGTCACCTCTCCAAAATCGTAGACACGCTCATTGAAATCAATGATAGGGGCATTCTGCAGATCTTTCTGGGATAATTTTGAGAAATCTTCTTCAACAGTAGCGGTGACATTCACCCCGTAATTGTAGTTCTCTTCTCCGTTGTAGGTAAGATAAACCCTGGACATCTGAAATCCGAGTTCGGTTACCTTGGCACCGTCGAAAGTTACCACGATAAATCCGGTGCCATTGTTCTCAACTGTTTCGGGAACTACTTTGACATTCAGATAGGCCAGAACTCCTTTGAGCCCTATTTTAACTTTGCTACCTGATAGATTGATGAATTTCAGGGAATCAGTTTTTTGTTCATTGTTTTTGATCCGAACAAACGACAGGTTGTTGTTGAGCATCCTGATTTTTCCAAGATCGATTGGATATTGTTCTTCCATGGTCAAAGATTTTGGAAGAACTTCACCTGCAATTTTCAGCATAAGCGTTCCATTTGGGATATTGGCAGCAACCGTGATTGTCTTGTTAAAACTTCCCGGACGGTTCAGCGGATTATAAGAGACTTTGATGAACCCTGATTTTCCCGGCATAACAGGTTCTTTGCTCCATTCAGGTGTGGTGCAGCCGCAGGAGGCATTCACAGCAGCAATAACCAAAGGAATTTTTCCGGTATTTTTAAAATTAAAATTAAAATTTGCCGGACCGGCATCCTCTTTAATCTTGCCAAAATCGTGCTCAAGACTTTCAAAAGTCATTTCTGTAGTTGTTTGAGCGATTGAATTAAATCCTGCCAGAACGAGCAGGGCCATTGCGAAAAATCTGACTGAATACTTCATTGGTGATTAATTTATGAGTTTTTTATTTTATTTTATACGTGAATCAAATGAATCAAGGATTCAAATTTAAGCAATTTGTTTGCAAAACTAAAAAAATGGTGAGACTAAACCCGATAGCTTTTCTATTTCCTGTCACCGAAAAGACTACATTCTCAGCGAATCCCTGAAATAAAAGGGTAGAACGCCGAAAATATTAAACCGATTGGAAGATAGGGGAATTAGCCTCTTTCAAGCTAATGTCCTATTCGTCGCCGAAATAGACACCCATCTTTCTGGCTTTTTCTATCAATTGGTCATTGGGGTCCACCAGACTAAGTTTGCCACCCACTTTTTCAAGTGGGATCGACCCAATTTTCCCATTTCTGATGGCCACCATCTGTCCATAATCTCCCTTTGCAATCAGTTCCGCAGCAAAGGCTCCATAGCGCGTGGCCAGGATACGGTCCATGGCAGACGGACTTCCTCCACGTTGAACGTAACCCAAACGGGTATCGCGGGTTTCAATTCCGGTGAGTGCCTGAATCCTTTCTGCAATATAGGCAGAGGCCGAAATGCCTGCCGGGTGTTTTATTCCTTCGGCCACCACAACGATTGAGTAGGGCTTTTTCATGGAGAACCTGTTCTCAATGGCCTGACAAACACTCTCAATGCTGTAGCTGATCTCAGGAATTAGGATAATGTCGCCACCGCCTGCGAGTCCTGCGTATAGGGCAATCCAGCCGGCATCGTGGCCCATCACTTCGATAACCATCGCCCGTTGGTGTGAGTTGGCAGTCGTATGCAACCTGTCGATCGCTTCCGTTGCGATCGTCACCGCTGAGTCGAAACCAAATGTCACCTCGGTGCCAAAAACATCGTTGTCAATGGTCTTTGGAATACCAATGACATTGATCCCTATTTTTTGCAATTGGGCAGCCGTTTTCATGGATCCGTTGCCGCCGATACATACCACACAGTCGAGTTCCAGA
The DNA here is from genome assembly GCA_037129695.1 of Prolixibacteraceae bacterium. Classification (GTDB taxonomy): domain Bacteria; phylum Bacteroidota; class Bacteroidia; order Bacteroidales; family Prolixibacteraceae; genus CAINVV01. The sequence goes on along the minus strand of JBAXUL010000023.1, from coordinate 11,772 downwards.
TCCTTGTAGTTTTTTCTGATTAGTGCAGGCTTTTCGTTGGTTTCTTCCCCTTTCTCCATCTTGAAGGGTTTCTCCCTCGAAGTACCTAAAATGGTTCCTCCTACGGTGAGTATACCTGATAGTTTGGCTTCATCCAGCTCGATGTATTCTTTCCATATCAAACCACTGAACCCTGCGGTAAAACCAATCACCTCCATGCCATGGTTCAGAATAGCTGTTTTCCCAACACCCCGGATGGCTGCATTCAACCCGGGACAATCACCTCCTGCTGTTAAAATTCCGATTCTCTTTGCCATAGGAATAAAACTAAACGGATCAATTCTAATGTGAATTAAGCGCTTCCAAAGTTACAACGATTAGTTGGCTCAAGAGATAAATAGTCGCTTTTTTATTTGTATTGATATTAAATTTGTATTTTTAAAGTCAGCGAACTTGCAATCAGTTGCCATTGTTCGCGGGTCTCTGTCAGACTATTACATGTCAATAGATTGATCTGGTGATTTCATTAGACCGTTAAATAACCTATTACCATCAAATGAAAGTACAATTATTGATTTTTGCTATCTCAGTTCTGGTCGCGACGAATTGTAACGCTCAACAGAAAAAGAGTGTGTCTCGGGCCGAAAAAGGTATTGGAGCAGAGAGAAGTACAGTTGTTCCAATGTTGAATTCATTGTCTGCCTCAGAGGCAGCCCAGGGTTGGATCCTTTTGTTTAACGGCAAGTCGGTCGATGGGTGGAGAGGGGTCAATAAGACAGGTTTCCCTTCAGGATGGGTGGTTGAAGACGGATCACTCAAATGTAATGCAACTGGTAGGGCTGCAGCAGGCGCGGCCAATGGAGGTGATATCCTGTTTGCTGCCAGAGAGTTCTCTAATTTCGACCTGAAGTTGGAGTGGAAAATCTCCAAAGGTGGTAATTCGGGTGTTTTTTATCTTGGAAAAGAGGTTGCCGGCAAGGAAATATGGAAAACAGCTCCTGAATTTCAGGTGCTCGACAACGACAATCACCCTGATGCCTTGCTTGGAAAGGATGGTAACAGGAAAGCAGGGTCCCTTTATGACCTGATACCCGCCAACCCACAAAACACCAAACCTGTTGGAGAATGGAACAGCATCGAAATCATCTGCTATCAGGGTTCTGTGGTTCACAAGCAAAATGGAGAGACCATTCTGGAGTACCATCTCTGGACCCCTGAATGGAATGATTTGGTGAAGAATTCAAAATTCCCTGCCTACAATCCGGATTGGGCCAATGTTCCCAAAGAGGGATACATTGCTTTGCAGGATCATGGCAATGACGTTTGGTACCGTAATATCAAAATTCGCCCGCTGTAAACAATTTCTAACAAACCAACTTTAGCCGGGCGAGTAGCCTGATTCATTGAGAATTTTGTGGTAATCGTTCTCTTCCATCAAGTCCTGCAACTTGACGGAAGGATTTTTTAGCATGTAGCTTTTGATGATCTCCCAACCTATCCAGACCCCTGTTCTTCCTGGTGATTTTTGTCCGAAAGGAGATGTGAATGGGGCAGGATTGACGAATCTTACCAATTCCATGCGATCTCCTGAAAAGAGTAATTTCTTTTCTACCAGGAAGTTCCACATCTCTGTTTCGTGTGCCTTGCACCAATTCACCTGTTCTTCCGTATAGCCGATTTTCAAATGGTCGGGTCCTTCGGGAATCATGGCATCCAGAAAATAAAGCAGTTTTCCCTGGTAAATCATTCCGGAGATCAGATTTTCGGTATTTCCTTTGTATTCAAATTGTTGGGAAGCCCATCCGAAAATTGCATCGTAGACCAGTTTCCGGGGCTCCATGTTTCGCCTTTTGTACTCAAACAGTCCAAGTTGTTTGTAAAAACTGCAATCTGCGCCCAGATAATTGTCAAGGCTGATTCCAAGCACATCCGGTGTTGTGACGATCGACTGGTTAAACCCTGAAATGTAAGTACACACAGCCGGTAACTGCATCCGTGGATAATAGTACTTATAGTGCCTGAAAGCCTCTTCCAGCTGGGATGCCAATGGTTTGAAATTGCGGAAGACGGAATCCGATTTCAGTTTGGCTTTCAAATTGGTTGGATCTTTTAAAAAAGTCAGCAGGTATCCGGCATAAAGTGAATCACGGGAATCCCCGATGGCCAGTATCTCTTTGTTGTACACGCCGAAAAAAAGACGATATTTTTTTTCGAGTTCAGGAACGAGCCGGCTAATATTTTCGGGAGTGACCTGGAAAAGATCCTGATCCAGCCGAAGAATTCTCAGATTGACATCAATGTTTGAGACATTGACGTTGAGTGGATTACGGTGGCAGGAGGATAGAATTAGCAACAGGAAGATGAAGCCTGCAATTTTACTTTTCAGGATCTTGACAGTATATAAAATTGAAATCTGAATAATTCGTTTCATAAATGCCCTTGATTCTAATTGTTTGCGGGTGTGAATTTATCTATTTTTGTCCGATCGGACTGCAAAAAAAGCTGCAGGGCTTTAAAATTCATTCAAAAATTTCACTTACCAAAAGAGACCCATGAGGATTGCATTGGCTCAGTTGAATTACCACGTGGGAAATTTCCCCGAAAACAGTGAAAGAATTATCGCTTCCATTGAAAGAGCAAAAGAAGAGAATGCAGATCTTGTGATTTTCTCCGAACTGTCTGTGTGCGGTTATTATCCGAACGATTTGCTGGAAAGGCTTGAGTTCATTACCGAGGCGCTGGAAGCGATTGAAACCATCGCCACTCACTGCACCGGTATTGCTGCTGTTGTGGGAGGTCCAAGTTTCAATCCAAGTCCGAAAGGAAAGATGTTGTATAATTCGGCCTTCTTTCTGAAGGATGGAATGATCAGCAGCATCCACCACAAAACCCTGCTGCCCACTTACGACGTATTTGACGAATACAGGCACTTCGAATCGAATAAGGAGTTCAATCTGGTTGAACTGAACGGGCAGAAATTAGCCATTACCATCTGTGAGGACCTTTGGTTCAACCAAAAAGTCATGAACGCTTTCGGCAGGGAAAATTTGTACGAAACCTCTCCAATGGAAGAATATTGCCGGCAAAATCCGGATCTGGTGATCAATCTTTCTGCCTCACCGTTCTCTTACCACCAGGAAAAATTGCGCAAGGATATTTTATTGGAAGATGCCAAAAAATACAAAGTTCCGATTATCTATGTGAACCAGGTGGGAGCACAGACGGAACTAGTTTTTGACGGGGGGTCACTGATGGTCGACCGCCAGGGGCAGGTGGTCAGGGAATTGGCCTATTTCAGAGAGGATTTTGCCATCGTGGATACTTTGGATCATGAGTTTAGCGATTTGCAACCCCAGGCTGAGACCAACGAAAAAATCTTTCAGGCGCTTGTTTTGGGCATTTCCGATTACTTCAGAAAATCCGGATTTAAAAAAGCCACCCTTGGACTTTCGGGTGGTATCGACTCAGCGCTGACACTCGTATTGGCGGTTAGTGCTTTGGGAGCCGAAAATGTAAAGGTGCTTCTGATGCCTTCTCAATATTCTTCCGATCACTCTGTGAATGATGCGGTTGCGCTGGCCCTCCGTTTGGGAGTCGCCTATGAGACGATACCGATTCATACGATAGCGGATGCTTTTGATGGAGCACTGTCCGGAATTTTTGACGGATTGCCCCATGATCTTGCGGAGGAAAATATACAAGCACGGATCAGGGGAAGCCTGCTGATGGCCTTTTGCAATAAATTTGGGTATATTCTCCTCAATACCTCCAACAAAAGTGAGGCGGCAGTAGGCTATGGCACACTTTATGGTGACATGAACGGTGGACTTTCAGTACTTGGCGATCTCTATAAAACAGAAGTGTACCAGTTGTCGGATTACATCAACAGGAATGAAGAGATTATACCACATAACACGATTCTGAAGCCTCCCTCCGCCGAACTTCGTCCCGGGCAGAAAGATTCTGACTCACTACCGGAATATGAATTGCTTGATGCCATCCTATACCAGTATATTGACCAGGCAAGAAGTGTGCAGAATTTGGTAGATGACGGTTTTGACGAGGCTGTGGTCAGAAAAGTGGTGTCGCTTGTCAACAGAAATGAATACAAACGCTTTCAGGCACCTCCCACATTGAGGATTTCTTCCAAGGCATTTGGCTTTGGGCGTAAGATGCCGATCGTGGCAAGGTACCCGCTTTAAAATGAGCCCCGACTGACCGCGGGGAGGAATGCAACTCCCCCAAATAGCTCCCCCGACGAAAAATGACGGAGAGACATGGGGACTGAGAGAAAGGAACTCCAAAAATTTCTCCCTGAACCGGTTATAAGGAGGTTAAGTCATGGTGATACAGCCCTATTTAGAACAGATTCATTATTGATCAGATTTTTTTGTTTCTGCTCGTAAGAAGTTGTGTTCAAAAATTATGGCTGTATTTTTCCTTTGCGAACTTTGCGTGACACAATTTGCAGAATTACAGATGCCTGTAAATTTGAAATTAAAATACTTAGAGGTTATAGGTAACCTACTTTCAATTGAGCATTAGTAATGTCAATTACACTTATTAATAATAATCTGATTTAAACCATTTTTAATTTTCGTGATCTATACTTTCCGGTAGCATATCTGCATATTTAATGCAATCGTTTGCGGAATTTTGATTTTGGACTAATATTCCTTATTTTTGAGATGTTATATAACATTTTTTTCTGAGCAATGTCCGATAATTTTGGTTTTGAGAGTCAATTCAGAGGGGAGAACTGCATATTTAATTTGCTGACTCCCGAGGAGATGTTAGTGCTTAAGGCAAGTGGTACTGTCTCGCGTTACCGGAAAAATGATTATATCTTCATGGAAGGCGACGCTCCCGCAGGTATGCAATATCTCATGGAAGGCAAGGTCAAGTTAATCAAGGAGGGAATAAGCGGCAGAGAGCAGATTATCAGGATGTTCACCGAAAATGGACTGATCAGTTACCGCTCTTTGATTGCCGGAGAACCCCACAATGGAACTGCCATAGCCATTGAAGATTCTGAAATATTAACCATCATTCCAGAAATATTATACAATGTGTTGTTGAAGAACAACAATTTTGCCCTGGCATTACTCAAAGATCTTGCCCTCGAATTGGGTCATTCCAATCACAGAACTGTCAGCCTTACGCAAAAGCACATCAGGGGAAGACTCGCTGAGTCCATTCTTTTTTTAAGGGAGAAATATGGTTTTGAAAATGATGGTCAGACCTTAAAAGTATATCTCTCGAGGGAGGATCTTGCCAGTCTTTCCAACATGACAGCCTCCAACGCCATCCGCACCCTTTCCACCTTTGCCGGCGAAAAAATTATTTCGATGGATGGTCGCAAAATCAAGATTACAGACTTATCGAAGTTGGAAAAGATTAGCAAACAAGGGTAAATCACTCTTCAAAATAAATCCTCTTTACCCTTTGCCCTACTGTCGTGAGGACCTCATAGGGGATTGTTCCCATCCATTGAGCTACTTTGGTCACAGGTTGGCCTTCGCCGAAGAGGATCACGGAATCATCTTCCCGGCAATCAATATCCGTTACATCTACCATGCACATGTCCATGCAGACCGTACCCACAACCGGTGCAGATTTTCCATTGATCAATACGCTCCCTGTACCATTTCCTAGTCTCCTGCTATAACCGTCCGCATATCCTATCGGGATGACGGCTATCCTGGTAAGGTGTTCTGCCCTGAAATTTCTGCCGTATCCTACCGTATCGCCCGGTTGGATGGTCTTAATCTGTGAGATGGTTGATTTAAGCGTTGCCACATTTTTCAGTTGTTCACTTTGATTGGTGCTTGCACCGTACAATCCGATCCCAAGCCTCACCATGTCGAGCTGCATTTCAGGGAAGCGTTCAATCCCCGCCGAGTTGAGGAGGTGAAGCAGGATTTTGTAATCAAATCCATCCGTTATGATCCGACTCAGGTCGTTGAAGCGTTCAAATTGACTGCGGGTGAAGTCGTCGTGGGCAGGATTTTCACTTACCGCCAGATGGGTGAAAACCGACCGTATGTAAAGAGTATCCCTTTCCCTGATAAAAGCGGTCAGGTCTTTAATTTCATCAGCAGAATCAAATCCGAGCCTTTTCATACCGGTGTCCAGTTTGATGTGAACAGGGAAACGGGTCACCGCACTTTTTCGCAAAGCCTCATCGAAGCTGCGCAAAAGGGAAAAGCGATAAATGTTGGGCTCCAGTCGGTTTTCAATGATGGTGCTGAAACTGTGCTCTTCAGGGTTCATCACCACGATCGGCAGGTCAATGCCCGCATTGCGCAATTCGACACCTTCGTCAGCGATGGCTACGGCAAGGTAGTCTACCCTTCGGTACTGAAGGATTTTTGCCACTTCAACCGATCCTGTTCCGTACGAGAAAGCCTTCACCATGGCCATCAGTTTGGTGGAGGGCTTTAGCTGCAGGCGGTAATGGTTGAGGTTGTAGACCATCGCTCCAAGATCGATTTCCATCACGGTCTGGTGCTTTTTCTCCTGAAGCAGTGAGGAGATCCTGTCGAATCTGAAACTTCTGGCGCCTTTGAGGAGGATAAGTTCGTTCCGGTGACCGGATTCACGGAACTGCAGAAGGAATGCGTCCGTGTCCGGAAAGAAACGCTTCTCGGGTACACTGAAAAGATCGCGGTAACGGCTTATTTCAGATCCAATGCCGATGAGACACCGGATATTGCGCAATCTGATGTATTCGGATACTTCCCGGTAGAGTACTTCCGGATTTTTTCCAGATTGAAGAATGTCCGATAGGATAAGTGTGCTTTTAAGACTGCGGGCATTGTTCTGCTGCTCGAGAAAGTCCAGGGCATTGATCAGAGAGGCGGTATCTGAATTGTAACTGTCATCGATGATGGAACATCCGTTCAGTCCCTTCTTGATTTCAAGTCGCATGGAGACTGTCGAAAGATGCAGGAAATTCCTTTCGAAACTGCCTGGTTCGAACCCGGTTGCAAGCAAATATGCCCAGCAGTGGATTGCGTTTTCGATGTGTGCTGCGTCGGTGAACGGGATCTGAAGTTTCAGGATTTGCCCGTTAAATTTTGCCCGGATGATGGTCGACTGTCCGCTGGTTTCCTTCGACAGCAATTGCAGGTCGGCTTCGCCGGTAGCCGACCAGCGGAAAAACCGGGGATGATGGTTGAAGGAAGCCTCCGAAAGCGCCTTGTGAACAGATTCGAAATCCTGACAGTAGACGATCAGGCTGCAGTTGAGGAAAAGTTTGATTTTTTCGTTGACAAGTTCTTCCGTGGACGAAAAGTTTTCAAGATGGGCATTCCCCAGGTGGGTAAAAATACCGTGATCAGGATGAAGGATTACCTCCAGTTTCGCCATCTCTCCCGGTCTGGATATTCCGGCTTCAAAGAGTGCCTGGTCAAAACTGTCATCCATCAGCCAGACAGATAGCGGATTGCCGATTTGCGAATTGTAACTCCGCGGACTTCTGACCACATGAAACCTGATGCCAAGTATTTCAGCCAGCCACTCCTTTACCTGTGTTTTGCCATTGCTGCCGGTGATGGCTGTAACCGGATAGCTGAATTGTCGCCTGTGATGGGCGGCAAGTTGCTGCAAGGCTTCCAGAGTATTGTTAACCAGGATATAGGAAACCGGTGTATCAGCATTCTTATTTGCCGGAAGTTGTTCCACCACAAATGCCCCAACCTCCTTTCGTTGTGAGTCAGTAATATAATGGTGTCCGTCGTTTCTTTCGTTTTTCAGCGCAAAGAAAAGCGTTTCCTTTCCGGAGAGGATGGTTCGGCTGTCGAAAGAGAGATAACGGATGGTAAGGTCAGACGAAGTTCCATACTGAATCAGCCGGCCATGAACGATTGCCGAGATTCCTGTAAGGGTATAGGCGGTCATGTTTTTTGGTGTATGACCCGATAGCACTCGCGGCACAGCGGTTCGTAGCTGTCTTTTTCACCCAGCATCACCAGTTTTTCGGCGTCCGAAAGTCTGTGACTAAAATGGGCAATGTGTCCGCAGCGCATACAAACAGCATGTACCTTGGTGACAAATTCGGCGCATGCCATCAATCCGGGCATCGGTCCAAACGGAGCACCCCGAAAATCCATGTCAAGTCCGGCAACAATGACCCTGATTCCCATATTGGCCAGTTGATTGCAAACTTCGACCAGATTTTCATCGAAGAATTGGGCTTCGTCAATTCCGATGACATCAATATTTCCCGAAAGCAGCAGGATAGTTGATGAATTGTCGATGGCGGTAGACCTGATCGAGTTCTCATTGTGTGAAACCACTTCTGAGGTGGAATAACGGGTGTCGATGGCAGGCTTGAAGATTTCGACGCGTTGTTTGGCAATCTCCGCTCTTCTGAGCCTTCTGATCAGCTCTTCAGTCTTTCCTGAAAACATGGATCCGACGATGACTTCTATGCATCCCCGCTTGCGGCCGTTATTTAAATTACTCTCGATAAACATAGTTCAAAAATAGTTTTTTTCTGCTTCTTTCAATCATCAATGAAGAGGAGAGGTGAGGTTAAATTTGTATTTTTACCGAAAATAAGTGAAAAATTAAAAATGAAAAGTGAAAAATGAAGGAACTCCCTTTTTCACTTTAAGCTGGTATAAACTTACACTCGTTCCTGATTTTTCACTTTTCACTTTTAATTAAATCAGATGGATAAAAAGATATGGCTGAAAGTAATCAAGGACGAACTAACGTTGCTTGAAGAGCTGGCTACGGGTATGATCAGCGACATTTCCCTTTCCAGGGAAGAGGTAGAACTTGCTATTACCCGTTCTAAGATAGTCGTGAAGGAGTTTGAAATGCTTTTGAATCAGATTCCGGTACAGGAAACTGAAATTCCGGCATCTCCGGAACCAGTTGTAGAGGAGCAGGCAGCCTCCGTCCCTCCATCCCCTGAACCCTCAGTCGTTTTTGAAGCTCCCTCCGTCCCCGAGTCCCCGAGTCCCCCAGTCGTTTCTGAAGATCCGTCTCCTTTTCCCTCCGACATTTCTGCAGCTCCCTCCGTCCCACAGTCTCCTAGTCCCTCAGTCATTTTTGAAGCTCCCTCCCCTGAACCCTCCGTCGTTCGTGCAGCGCTGCCTGAGGATCCTTCTGCCTACACCCAGTATTTTAAAATAGAGCCTCTGAAGAGTTTGAAAGAAGGGCTTAGCCTGAATGACCGTTATCTTTTTCAGCGTGAACTTTTCAACAATGATAAATCGAGACTGGACGAAGCGGTTGCGGCGCTTGACAGGCTGGCCAACATCAAGGAAGCGGTCGACTATCTGAAAGCCAATTTTAAATGGAATAAGAGTGAGGCCTCCGAGCGATTTGTGCAACTGGTAAAACGGAGATTCAGTGAATAAAGGCAAAAGTAAAAGGCAAAAGGCAAATGTGAAGACGCTACATTGATTATATGCGCTACTTATATCTTTAACTTTCAACTTTCAATTCTCAACTTTCAACTATCATGAGCAAATTGTACCTGGTACCAACCCCGATCGGCAACCTCGAAGACATGACTTTCAGGGCAGTTCGAATTTTAAAGGAGGTTGACCTTATTTTGGCAGAAGACACCCGGACTTCCTCTTTCCTGATGCGGCATTATGAGATAGCCACCAAACTTTCATCGCACCACAAGTTCAATGAGCACAAGATGGTCGAAAGAATTGCGGATCAGATATTGGGCGGGGATTCCATTGCGCTTATTTCGGATGCCGGCACCCCCTCCATTTCAGACCCTGGTTTTTTACTGGTGAGGACCTGTCTCGAGAAGGGAGTGGAAGTGGAATGTCTTCCCGGTGCAACGGCATTTGTCCCGGCATTGGTCAATTCGGGGTTTCCGAGCGATCGTTTTTGCTTTGAAGGTTTTCTTCCGCAGAAAAAGGGCAGGCAGAAAAAACTGACAGAGTTGGTCCATGAAACCAGAACCATGATTTTTTACGAATCGCCCTATCGGCTGGTGAAGGCACTGGAACAGTTTGCTGAATATTTTGGAGTAGACCGGAAGGTCTCAGTCTCGCGCGAACTCACTAAAATGTTTGAGGAGAATTTTCGAGGAACCGTTGCGGAAGCACTGGCGCATTTCAAATCCAAAACGGTCAAGGGGGAGATTGTCATTGTTGTGGAAGGAAAAGGTGCAGAGAAAAGAGGCGATGAAGAGGAAGAATAAGAAATTCGAATTTTCTGCTTTCGCCCTTTCAGGGCTATGGATTTATCTCCATTTCAATCAGCAAGGGGCGTTGCCCCTTGGTATTGCTATCACCCATTCAGGGTGGAGACAGATATTAGCCCTGAATGGGCAGATGCATCAACACAGGGCATCGCCCTTTTGAAAGAGGGAATAATGAATAATCGCCCTGAAAGGGCATAAGCATAAAAGTATGCCACAATCACTGTCTAAAGTCTATGTCCACATTACATTCAGCACCAAGTACAGGCAATCTCTAATTGATGAAACCATCAAAACTTCACTTTTTGAATACCTGGGTGGAATTTGCAGGGGGTTTGGAATGCAATCCTGTAATTGTTGGAGGTCATCAAGACCACGTGCACATCCTTTGTCTTTTATCCAGAAAAATTGCTCAAATGAAATTGTTGGAAGAGGTAAAAAAACAATCTTCAAAATGGATCAAAACGAAAGGAGAAGCCTATTCCAATTTTTACTGGCAGGACGGTTACGGGATATTCTCAGTTAATCCTTCTGAAATAGAGGTAGTTATTAGATATATCAGCAATCAGGAAGCGCACCATAGACAAAGAACTTTTCAAGATGAGTTCAGGGGGTTTCTTGAAAAATACAAAATTGATTTTGATGAGCGATATGTATGGGACTAAAACAATGTTATAACCTATTCTTTCATAATTTTACTACAACAATTAATGAAATATACCCACCTCTTTTTTGACCTCGACAATACCCTTTGGGATTTCAATGCCAATTCCTATGTTGCCTTGTACGACGCCCTGAAAAAAATGGAGCTTTTAGACCAGATAGGCGATTACGATGATTTTTTTATCATTTACCAGGAAGTGAATGAACGTCTTTGGACCCTTTACAGGGAAAATAAGATGACAAAAAATGTACTCAGGGGACTGCGGTTTGAAGAATCACTCGAATTGAACCACACTCCGATGCCGGGCATCGGAGATGCCATGAACGATTCGTATCTGGCTGAAATGCCGAAACAGCTGAAACTGGTTCCGGGTGCCGTGGTCGTTCTTGATTACCTTCACCATCAATACAAAATGGCCATCATCACCAACGGGTTCAGGGAAGTACAGGTGGACAAGCTGATCCAGTCAGGACTCAAAAAATATTTTGACAAAATGTTTATATCTGAGGAGGTAGGGGCCCAGAAACCAAACAGGCTGATATTTGAGCATGCGGTTAAATCAATGAACGCCCCCAAAGGAAAGAGCCTGATGATCGGAGATTCCTGGGATGCGGATATTGTCGGCGCCATGCAGTTCGGAATGGATCAGGTATATTATTGCCCCGAGCCCGGGAAGTTGCCTCCTCAGGATGAACTTAATGCGAACGCATCGCGGAAGACAACTACCAGGGTGATTACGCATTTGGAGCAATTGCTTGATATACTATGAGAATGACTTAGGGACTGAGAGACTAAGAGACCTGCGACTTAAGTGCTGCCAGATTCTGGAGAGGATGAAGCAGGGTTAGGGGAGACGATAAAAATTTAGTAATTCCATAGTTGGTGATGTTTCAGTGATGTCTTTTCAGAATAGTGGTGATATAAAATATACAATTTGAGTCCATTCCGG
>JBAXUL010000229.1:0-2885 GCA_037129695.1 Prolixibacteraceae bacterium | reverse complement strand
CTACCCAGTACAAATGGGACTGGGGACAGGCAACCATGCTGAATTCCATGGTTCACCTCTACAATTCGAAGCCGGAAGCAGAAAAAAAGGTATACCTGGATTACATCAGAACAGCCATGGATCTTACCATGAAAGATGCCAATGGTGCACATCCAAATGCAGTGGCTTCAGGGCATGGCATGGCTTTTCTGGCAAAAATTACCGGTGATCCAAGGTATATAGAGATAGCCAACAAGATTTTTGCCGACTACCTTACTACCCCACGAACCAAAGCCGGCGGAGTCTCACACCGTACCGAAACTATCGAGATGTGGGACGATACCATTTACATGATCAGCATGTTTCTTTTGGAGATGTACCGATACACCGGAGATGAGAAATACATCGATGAGTTGCTGAAACAATACCTCATCCACAAAGAGAAGCTGGCCGACAAAAAATGGGGTCTCTGGGTACATGGGTACGATGATGACAACGACGATTACAAAGACCGTTGCTGCCAGCTTAACTGGGCACAAATGACACCTGAGCGAAAAAGCATCGAATTTTGGGGGCGCGGCAACGGTTGGGTAGTAATGGCATTGGCCGATGCATTGAATACTGTGCCTGCCAAATCATCTTCTTTCAAAGTTTTTGCCAAAGAATTGAAGGAGATAACCAAAAGTTTGCCTGCCCTTCAGGACAAAAAAACAGGGATGTGGTACCAACTGCCAATATATCCAAATGAACAGGCCAATTATGTAGAAAGTTCCTGCTCGGCAATGTTTGCTTATGGGATCACCATCGGAATTCAGAAAAAAGTTCTGAGTAAAAAAACATTCCTACCGGTGATAGAAAAAGCCTATACCGGATTGCAACAAAATGCCACCAAACAGGATGGAAAATATCTCATTCCAACCAAAGTTTGTGAGGGAACCTGCATTGGCGACCGTGCCTATTATTTCGGAAGAAAAACCAAGGAAGGGGTCAATTATGCCATAGGTGCATACATCATGTTCTATCTTGAATTTGAGAAGTTGAGATAATCACCTTTCATCGTTTATCTGTCCTCATTTAATCCCTGTTGGGGAAAATTTTTGTACCGTTTTAAAGTTATCACACATCATAAAAAATTTGTCCTGTTATGAAAATTCAAAAGCAATGCTTGCTCACCTTTACATCAAAGAGTCTCGTTTCTCTTGCTGTGGTTTTCATATGTTGCATGTCAGCTTTTTCAACTATCGGTGCAACAAAGAGCAAAAAAGAGCTACTCTCGGAACTGGTAAAACTCAACGACAAAAATATTCCGGGCTCTCTGAATAATCAGTGGACTGAAAAGGGAAACCAGTATTGGGGAGCTGTATTTGATGGCGATAGTGTGGTTTCACCGATAGGCACTGCACATTACATTCAAAATCTGATGTGTGGTTATGTATCGTCAGAGTCAAAATATTACAAATCCAAAGAGGTTCTTAAAAGACTCACTCTTGCCGCAAATGGTTTGCTTAATCTACAGCATGAGGATGGCACCATTGACCTGATTTCGACCAATTTTCATTCAACTCCAGACTTGGGATTCACGATTTATCCGCTGGCAATAGCCTATTCAATTATGCTGAAGAATGACAAGCTGGAGTATGGCGAGTTTCCTTCCGTCATGAAACAGTATTTGCTTAACGCGGGAAAAGCACTATCTGTCGGTGGTGTCCATACCCCTAACCACCGATGGGTGATATCCGGTGCCCTGGCCTGGATCAACACCTTTTTCCCTAATCCGGTCTACAAGGCCAGGGTCGAACAGTGGCTGACCGAAAAAATCGATATAGACCCGGACGGACAGTACAACGAAAGAAGCACCGCCGGATATACGCCCATTACCAACAGAAGCCTGATCGAAATGGCGAAAAGGATGAATCTAACCAACCTTTACGATGATATCCGTAAGAATCTGAACCTCTCCTTTTACTTCGTGCACTCAAACGGAGAAATCGTTACTGAGTCATCCAACAGGCAAGACAAATACCAGATAAGTAATATGAATGGATACTATCTGGCCTACAATTACATGGCACTTCTTGATAAAGATGAACGTTATGCGGGAATGGTCAAATACATTGAAAAAACTGTGCCCGTGGCCCAACTGGAATATATGTTGCCCTATTTTCTGGAAGATGCATCCCTGCTGAAGGATCTACCCGAAGGAACTCCTATTCCAACCAACTACCATCAGTATTTCAAATATTCGGATATCGTCAGGATAAGGAAAGACAAGGTGGACCTCTCCATCCTCACCAACAACACCACTTTTCTGACTTTTTTTAAAGGAGAGGCCGCCCTCGAAGCAGTTCGTCTGTCAGCATCCTTCTTTGGCAAAGGGCAGTTTTTAAGTCAGCAAATGGTAAAGGAAGGGGATGCTTATGTCTTGACCTCCAGCATCATCGGTCCATATTACCAGCCGCTTCCAAAAGAAAAAATTCCTGCAGAGGGAGAGGCTTGGGGGAAAGTGCCCAGAACGGAAAGGGTCCAGTCTGAAGTACAAAACCTGAACACAAAAATCCGGGTGACCGAAGAAAATGGAAAAGCAAGGGTAAAAATTACCGTCGACGGACCGAAAAATTTACCGGTGACCCTGGAGCTGGGATTTCGAATGGGTGGCACTCTCACAAATGTGACCCAAAAACAAGGGATCAACAATGCTTTTCTGGCAAAAAATGGCGAATATGCTACCTACCGCAAAGGCAATGATGAGATAAAAATCGGTCCGGGGATCTGTACGCACAAATGGACACAGTTAAGAGGTGCACTCCCAAAATTGCAAGCCGATTGCCTTTATTTCACCAATTATGCTCCATGCGAGTTTGAATTTACCATCGAATAAAATTTAGCCGGCTATGATAAAGATAGGA
>JBAXUL010000228.1:0-2904 GCA_037129695.1 Prolixibacteraceae bacterium | reverse complement strand
AACTTGAATCACTGAACAACGATGGTAAATAATCTGCTAAAATATTCGCTCATCTTTATCGTCTCAGTCTTGCTTCAAGTATTGGTTCTTAACCACATACTGATCTTTAGAACAATTTCCCCATTCTTTTACCTGATATTCCTGTTGCTATTGCCATACGATACGCCGCGTGCAGCACTGGTCCTCCTTGGCTTTTTTCTGGGTCTCTCCATCGATGCATTTACCAATACACTGGGTGTACATGCCACAGTTTGCGTTTTAATCGGTTTTATCAGACCCGGAATTCTCAATAAAATCTCAACCCGTGAAACTCGGGAGTCTGTCTCTGCTCCGAGGATTTCAACGATGAGTCTGAATTGGTTCATTGGTTATGCAGCTATCTTCGTCTCCATTCACCATCTTCTCCTGTTTATGCTTGAGGCATTTACTTTTCAGGGTTTCTTTTTTACGCTGTTGAGGGCTTTTTTAAGTGGAATCTTATCTGTTATTTTAATCGTGATAAGCCAATTCATTTTCTTCAGAAAATAGAGGAACAAATTGGGGAGATTGGAGCTGAGTTAAGTGTCCAAAAAGGGATTTAACTTTATCCTTCATAAGTGGATCAATACCAACACAGGCAATAAAAAATATTTAATCGTGGATACCTACAACAAAAGACAATACCTTTTGATTGGCATATTTTGCCTGGTTGCCATAGCCATGATTTCCCGGCTTTTTTACATACAGGTTGTCGATTCATCCTACAAAATTTCTGCTGCCAGCAATGTTTTACGCAGACAGATTAATTATCCCGCCAGGGGTTTGGTTTACGACAGGAACCACAAACTGATCGTATACAACCAGGCCGCATACGATGTACTGATCACTCCTAGGGAGATGAAAGCTTTCGATACGCTTTCATTCTGCAGAATCGCCGGTGTTGAAAAAGCCGATCTCGTCAGCGAGATAAAAAAGGCCAGAAGCTACTCGATGTACAAGTCTTCTGCCATCATTAAACAGCTATCTTCCCATACCTATGCTGCCTTACAGGAACAACTGTTCAAATATCCGGGCTTCTATATTCAGGCGCGAACCTTGAGACAGTATCCGGCCACCATCGCTTCGCACATCTTGGGATACGTGGGTGAGGTCGACCAGAAAAAAGTAGACGACGACCGCTATTATGAAAGCGGTGACTACATCGGTAAGTCAGGCATCGAGCAAGCCTACGAAAGTGAATTACGCGGAGTCAAGGGAATTTCCTACATGATGGTGGATGTTCACAATCGGGTGAAGGGATCGTTCGAAGGTGGTAAGATGGATACAGCAGCCGTCATCGGGAAAAATCTGATCTCAACACTTCAGGCTGATTTGCAAACCTATGGTGAGCGGCTACTGGCAGGTAAGGTTGGAAGTATTGTTGCCATTGAACCTGCTACCGGTGAAATCATGGTTTTGGCCAGTTCTCCTTCATTTGATCCCGGCATGTTTGTAGGCCGTGAAAGGACAAAAAACTATTTTTCCCTGCTCAATGACCCGCTGAAACCAATGCTGAACAGGGCTATTACCTCTTCATATCCTCCAGGTTCAACATTCAAACTGGCCGATGCGATTATTGGCTTGGAAGAGGGATTACTTGGACCGGAGATACGATATTCATGCAATGGCCCGCGATCTAAACCCATAGTATGTACGCATAACCACGAAACACCCCTCGCGCTTGAAAGTGCTATTCGCGAATCGTGCAACTCCTATTTCTTTCAAGCTTTCCGGGCAATTATTAACAAATACCCAAATGCGGAGGAAGGATATGAAGCTTGGCGAAACCATTTGATGGATCTGGGAATTGGACACAGAATTGGAGGAGATTTGACTGCTGAAAATGCAGGTAATGTATCACAAGGGACCTATTTCGATAGACTATATGGGAAAAGTCATTGGAATGTAATGACTATACGGTCATTTTCAATCGGTCAGGGAGAGTTGTTGATGACGCCGCTTCAAATAGCCAATATGGTATCAGTCATTGCTAATAAAGGATATTATATTGCGCCACATATAGTACGCAGCATTCAGGATTTTGACCGTTCAGAAAGAGTACTTTCTTTCGAAAAACATGTCACAAAGGCAAATCCCTATTTATTCCAGGTAATTGCCGACGGCATGGAAAAAGTAGTGGAATCGGGTACTGCTAAATTTGCTGCCAAAGTCGAAGGATTAGCCATTTGCGGAAAAACCGGTACGATCCAAAATCCGCATGGGGCAGCTCACTCGGCTTTTGTAGCTTTTGCCCCCAAGGATGATCCCAAAATTGCGATTTGTGTCTATGTTGAAAACGGAGTTTGGGGTGCCAGATACGCTGCACCTATCGCCAGTTTAATCATTGAAAAATACCTGAATGATTCGATTTCACCCAAAAGAAAATCTCTGGAACAGGCTATGCTCAGTGCAGACCTGATTTCGGCCATGCACCTTTCGGGAGGAGACTGACCTTTCAGGAAGGCAAAAGGAAAAAGGCAAAAATAAAGCACGCTTTGATCATAATTTTCTCACAACTCGTAACTCATAATAAAGGCAAATAGTTGATGACTTATGGATGAATCGATGAAGAGTCAGAATAATATCTTACTCAACCTTGACTGGATAACGATACTTATCTACCTGACTTTGGTCATGCTGGGATGGGTCAACATCTATGCGGCAGTCTACAGTGAAGAACATCAAAGTATTTTAGATCTGGGTCAGCAATACGGCAAGCAGATGATTTGGATCTGTGCTGGAATATTTCTGGCCGTCTGTATATTGATCGTCGACAGTAAATTTTACGTTGCTTTCGCTTATCATATTTATGCGTTCATCATCTTGTTGCTGGTTGCTGTGCTTTTTCTGGGAAAGGAAATTAACGGTGCCAGAGCATGGTTCGAG
>JBAXUL010000227.1:0-3043 GCA_037129695.1 Prolixibacteraceae bacterium | reverse complement strand
TTCTTTTCCGATGAATTGAATTTCAGGGTGGGCGGAAATCTATGGGATAACTACTTTGCTGCGGAATTCAAAAAAAGAAAAGGGTATGATGTCGTTCCCTTCCTGGATGCACTATTTGTGAATATCGGTCCGGTCACCTCTAAAATAAGAATCGATTACAACGATGTTTTGGTGGCGCTGAGCGAGGAAAATTTCTTCAAGCCTGTCTACCAATGGCACCAGGACAGAGGCCTGATCTTTGGATGCGACCATGGCGGTCGTGGCAGGGATGTTGCCGAGTTTGGCGACTATTTCCGCACCCAGCGGTGGAACCAGGGTCCCGGCTCCGACCAGCCTAAACTGTCAAAAGACATTATCAAGGCAAAAGTTGCAGCCTCCATTTCCCACCTGTATGAGCGTCCGCGGGTGTGGCTGGAAGGGTTTCACAGCAGCGGCTGGGGAACTACCTCTGCGGATGTGACGGACGCCATCTTTGGCAATTTCGTGGCAGGATACAACCTCCTCTCTTTTCATGGTTTGTATTATTCCACCCAGGGTGGGTGGTGGGAATGGGCGCCACCCTGCAATCATTTCAGGATGCCCTATTGGAATCAGATTGACCCGCTGATGAATTGTGTCGAGCGGTTATCGTATTTAATGTCACAGGGTGTGCACAATTGTGATGTGGCCATTCTTTATCCGACCGAGCCGGTTGTGGCCAATATGGAGGGTAAAAAATCGGTGGACATTGCGTTTAAAACAGGAGAATTGCTTTATGACAAAGGAATTGACTTCGATTTCATCGATTTTGAGTCATTGGCACGTTCGGAAATAAAAAACAGCGAAATGCACGTTTCGGGTGAACGGTATCAGGTGCTGATCGTTCCTTCGATGAAAGCCATCCGATATGCTTCACTTCAGAAGCTGGAAGCGTTTAAAAAGGCGGGAGGCATCCTGGTTAATATTGGTCAATTTCCTGAAGCGACGGAGAAAGACGGGGCAAATGATAAGGAAACAGTTCAACTCATCGAATCCATCTTTTCCAAGGCACTCAACGTCATTCAGTGTGAAAATGCAACCGTTGTTCCAATGGCTATTTCCGGGAAATATTCGCCCAATTTCAGTGTGCTGTCCGGTCTGAAGGAACGTCCTTATGTCATGCGTCGAGTGATCGGGAAGAGGGATGTCTATGCCCTCTATAATTTTGAAGCCGGAACCAAATGTTTTTTCAAGGCTAAGGGTGCGGTTCAACTCTGGAACCCGTGGACTGGTGAAGTAGCTTCTATCTCAAAATTTGCCGTCGAGACGAGCGAAGGCACCGAAATCACCTTGCCTTTGTCAAAGAAGGAGATTCAGTTGATCGTTTTTAATCCTGAAAACAGTCAACATACCATGGAGATCCATCCTGAACAAGTGATCAGCCAAATTGATCTTGGCAATACCTGGGAATTCGAATTAAAACCATCGCTTGACAACCGGTGGGGCGATTTTCAACTTCCTTCCAGGAAGGAAATGTTAGGGGCACAGGTTCGCCAGATGCATTTCGTTGAAAACCGGCAATACAATGGAGGAATACTCAATTTGGACAGTGCCTGGAAGGAGGTCACCTGCAGTTTCGGAAACCAATTTCTAAAAATCGGACCGCTTTTGGAAGCTCCTTCTTCCAACGAGATATTGAAAATAATTCCACGGAATGAGAATGATGAAGTAACGATATCCGGTAAAAAACGGAAATGGGAAACCTATGGTTTTTCATGGAAACAGGGTGTGGAGGACGATCCCGGGCATCAAGGCTACCATGGACTGAAGGGTCAGATGTATGATAATTTCATTCGTTTAGGCGCAAAAAAATCTGTGAAGCATTCCAAATACAGAGTACCGGAGTCCACCGGAAATTTCTACGTGCTTTACTCGACAGTCATAGCTCCTGCCGACGGACCGTATGATTTGCTGATGGGTGATGTGAAACCGGTGCAATTGTTGGTGAATAATTCGAAAGTGGCCATCGGCGAAAAGACAATTACTTTGAAAAAGGGAGTCAATCCGGTACTGATGATTTTTGACAAGGCTTGTGAAACCTATTTGGTCGTTCGCAAACCCGAAGCTCCGCGTCCCGTGCAACAACAGGTTGCCATGAGCTGGTACGGCGATGATGGTGTATTGCCTTTTGATTGTTCCTTTCAAAGCAATTCATCCGGACTTTTCGCGTTTGAATCTGCGCCGGGTTTGGGTTCATTATCGTTTTCAGCCTATGGAAGCGTGTGTGCCTGGATAGATGGTGTTCAATCGGAGGTTTCCCCGGGGAAAATGCAAGCCGACGGGTTAACAAGTTATATTGTGAATCCGAAAGATCCTAAGGTGACAAGTTCGCAGGTGGTTTTTAAAATTGACTATCAGCCGGGATATTGCGGAGGCGCTGCGTTGCCCAATTACATCGAACAGCAATGTGGAAAAGGTGCTATCCGTTTGGGTGACTGGTCGAAAATAGATGGATTGAAGGCCTACTCCGGTGGTGCATGGTACAGGAAAACCATTACCATTGAAGCCGCTGATTTAAAGAACAGGCTGGAAATTGATCTGGGCGATTTGGTATCATCGGCTGAGTTGAAGGTCAACGGAAAGAGTGCCGGAATCCGGCTTTCCCCTCCGTGGAAATTTGACATTACTCCATTTGCCCGATCAGGGGAAAACACAATAGAAATATTGATCTACAACACGATAGCCAACAATTATACGACCGTACCAACGATGTACCGGGGTGAAATCAAGTCGGGTTTGATAGGGCCGGTGTCATTGAGAGTTATGAAAAGCCTTTGAATGAATTTTAATGGCAAAAGGCAATGATGGCCGGCAATTTTCTGAAAAAAAATCTCCCGCAATGATCGGGGAGACCATGTGCGGGAGAGAGAAAAACCGAAAAAAAAGTGTAAACCGAAAAATTATTCAAACTATCTTTGGATAGGATCTATATCTATCTTTTGTAATAAACATCATAACCAAGCCAGTCGACCACATATGCAGCGAAATACACATTGTGCAATGAGGTGAAAAGGGTTGTGAGGTC
>JBAXUL010000226.1:0-3052 GCA_037129695.1 Prolixibacteraceae bacterium | reverse complement strand
CCCATTCCGCTTCCAAAGCCAAAAAATATGACATCTACGGACATTCGGCAGGAGGTCAGTTTGTGCACCGGTTCATGCTTATCCACAACAGTCCCTACGCCAACAGGGCCATGGTTGGAAGTCCGGGCTGGTATACCTTCCCGGATACGACAATGGTCTATCCGTACGGCATCAAAAATACACCGTTTGCCAATAAAAAAACCATCCGCGAATTTTTATCGAAGCAGATCATCCTGCACCTCGGCACAAAAGATACCATCCGCGAATCCTTTCTGAGGGCGACTCCGGAGGCCGAAAAGCAAGGCAAGAACAGGTATGAACGCGGAGAAATCTTTTACCTCTATTTGCAGAATTTAGCGGCAACCAACAAATGGAAATTCAATTGGACCAAAGTAGAAACGCCTGATGTGCCGCATGATTCAAAACTCATGGGAAAAATTGGGCTCAATTACCTTTACAAATAAATAAAGATGAGAAAAATTCTTCAGACCTCCCTGTTTCTGCTGCTCTGCACAACACTTTTGGCACAGAAACAGCCAGACAAAATGACCTCAAAATTCTTCCCCGAACCGGCATTTTCGATCCAGACTCCAACCAATCAGAAACCCTTCGATCAGGGCATTTGCACCTACGACGAGATGATGGGTTTTCTTCAATCCAGGGTCAAATCCCATCCGGATCTCCTTCGGATGGAATCGCTGGGTAAAACACCCAATGGGAAGGAGATTCCTATTCTTTATTTCGGAGATGGTAAAAATCCCGAAAAATTGAGAGTCTGGCTGCAGGGAGCCATTCATGGTAATGAGCCTGGTGGAACAGAAGGACTTTTTATGCTGATGAATCATCTTCTTGACACTCCCGAAGGTTTGCTTTTGCTGAATAAAATGGATATCGCCTTATTGCCCGTTGCCAACGTGGATGGGTACATCGCTCAAAAAAGGACTTCGGCGGGTGGACTCGATTTAAATCGTGACCAGACCAAATTTGCAGACCCTGTAAGTCCGATCATCAAAGGTGCCTTCATCCGGTGGAACCCGGAAGCCTCGTTTGATTTTCACGAATATACCCCCTTGCAAAAAAAGGGGACAGAGGGAATCCTGAATGGAAATTCTGCCGCGTATTATGACGTCCTTTTTCTTCCTTCCGGAAATTTGAATGTACCGAAGGGCTTGCTCAAAATGTCAACCAACCTTTTTGAAGCCAATGCAGAGAAAGTGCTTGACGAAAAAGGATACTCCCACAACTTCTATTTTACGCCATCGGAGAAAGCGGGAGAAGTGGTTCTGGCCAAGGGCGGCAACAACCCCCGTTCCAGTTCATCCAATTATGCGCTCTCCAATTCAATTTCAGTGCTGGTCGAAATCAGGGGCATCGGACTGGGTCGCACCTCCTACGCCAGGAGAACCTATTGTTCTTTTTTGGTGGCAAAGAGTATGCTGGAAACCGCATCAGCGAATTTGAAGGAGGTGAAAAAAGAAGTCAGAAAAGCCATTAAGGAGACTGTGAAACGGAAGAATGAGATCGTCGTCACTGCCGATGAGACTTTGACCAATTATCCAGTGAAGTTTATCGACGTCAACACCAATGAGGCAGTAACACTCGATATGAAGGTGAAAGATGCCTTGTTGCCCGTTTCAACCCTTAACAGGAAACGACCGGTCGCCTATATTCTGACTCCTGAATGTATCATTGAAGCTGGTAAACTGGAAATTTTAGGGATCCAGGTGACGAAAACATTGAAACCGTTGACACTTTCAGTTAATAGCTATACCATAAGCAGTTACGAAGAAGACAAGATCAAATGGGAAGGAATTTATCCGGTAACGGTCCAGACAAAACTGGCGCGTGTGGTGAAAACATTTCCTGCCGGTAGTTTCGTAGTCAAACTCAATCAAAAATATGCGAATTATGCAGTAATATTGTTGGAGCCTGAGTCTGAAAACGGGTTTGTCAACATGGCGATCACCAAGACAGCACCGGGAAAAGAACTCCCGGTTTACCGGCTGGACAAGGGAAAAATGCCCTGATGCATTAAAATCAAATTGATCGACTAACTTTACTGTATGAGAAACATATACAAAGGCCTTTACTTTCAAGTTATTGTCGCCATTATTGTGGGTATTATTCTCGGTGTATACCAGCCCGCATTGGCCGAATCGATGAAACCGCTTGGTGATGGATTCATCAAACTGGTGAAGATGATGATTGCCCCAATCATTTTTTGCACGATCGTTACCGGAATTGCCGGGATGCAGGACACGAAGAAGGTGGGCAGGGTCGGCATCAAGGCCATCTTATATTTTGAAGTAATTTCTACTCTGGCGCTGATCATCGGGTTAATCGTAGTGAATCTCTTTCAGCCCGGATCCGGCATGCATGTGGATCCGTCCACGTTAGACCAGTCGGCTGTTGCAAAATATGTTACCACTGCAAAAACCAGTCACGGTGTGGTGGAATTCTTTCTGAATCTCATTCCTGAAAACATTGTCAGCGCATTGGCGGAAGGCAATATTTTGCAGGTTCTGCTCTTCTCCGTACTATTAGGATTTGCCTTATCCAAAATTGGCGAAAAGGCTGCACCCATCATGAAAGGCATCAAATCCCTTGAAGCCGGTCTCTTCGGTATCATTAAAATTATCATGAGGGTCGCACCCCTGGGAGCTTTCGGAGCCATGAGCTTTACCATCGGGAAGTACGGTCTGGGTTCCCTGGCATCACTGGGTCAGCTGATGCTATCGTTTTATACCACCTGTATCCTGTTTGTTTTTCTTGTTTTAGGGTCGGTAATGAAATTTACGGGATTCAGCCTGTGGCGTTTGCTGGGCGTGATCAAGGAGGAAATCCTGATCGTTTTGGGAACCTCTTCTTCCGAGGCGGCCTTACCCGGACTGATGGAGAAAATGGAAAAGATAGGCTGCTCCCGTTCGGTCGTAGGACTGGTTGTCCCGACGGGTTACTCTTTCAACCTCGACGGCACCTCGATCTATCTGACAATGGCTGCGGTATTTCTTGCTCAGGCAACAGGCACGCCGCTCGATTTATCCCACCAGAT
>JBAXUL010000225.1:0-3087 GCA_037129695.1 Prolixibacteraceae bacterium | reverse complement strand
CCTGGACATCTGCGATATCAGCCTGGATAAAACGTTCAAATATGGCTTCCTGTCTTCCTTTTGCAATGCCGATGCCCGTGTCTTTCACATAAAATTGCAGTACGGCTGGAAGGCCGTTTTTTTGGACCATATCATAGCCAAATTCTACCGAACCCGCATCTGTGTATTTTATCGCATTTTTGACAAGGTTGGAAAGGATTCCATATAATTTTCCTCCGTCTGTTTGAATAGTGGCCTCATTCGTTGACAGACTATGTTTAATTAACAAATTGATTGCTTTATGATCCGCATCGGGTTTCAAAAGTTCATAAACGAATTCTACCTGCTTGTTAATATTCACATGCGTAATATTCACTTCTGTCAATCCGGATTCAATTTTAGAAATATCCATAATTTCAGAAAGAATGTTGAGCATGCGAGCACCACTTTTTTGAATGATTTTCACATACTCTTGCTGTTCTTCACTCTCAAGACCCGGCTCACTCAGTAGGTTTGAAAATCCAAGAATCCCATTCATAGGGGTACGTATTTCATGGCTCATGTTGGCAAGGAAAGCTGATTTCAACCGATCGCTTTCTTCGGCATTTTCTTTGGCAATGATTAGTTCTTGTTCAATAAATTTATGCTCGGAAATGTCCTGGATTGAACCAAATACTTTTTTGATTTCGCCTTTTTCCTTTTGGGCTACTCCAATCGAATGCACCCACAGAAGATGTCCTTTTTGGGTGACAAATTCCAACTCAAAATCAAAAGGTTCACCAAATTCAATTGCCCTCTGTAAAGCTTCTTCCATAATTGGTCTGGATGATGGGGTGTAGAAATTTAACCCACTATCAACATTTGGATCATATGAAAAATCAACTTCATGCAGGATATACACCTCATCTGTCCATGTCAGTTTCATGGATTTTACATCGAGTTCCCACCCGCCGACTTTTGCAGTATGACCGGTAATGTTCAATAATAAATCCTTTTTCAATAGTGTTTCTTCCGCTTGCTTGCGATCAGTGATGTCGATGGTAAAACCGGCAAGCAAGGTTTTTCCGCCCCGGATAATAGGGAATTTGATGGTGTTATAGCTTTGCCCATTGAGTTCCTCTTCCACTTCCAGCATCTTCCAGCTTGTAACAACGCCCAAATCGTCCTCCAGAATTTTGTCTGCCAGGTCGTGGGGGAACAATTCAAATGTGGTCTTGCCGATCATATCCGAACCTTTGACACCGATCATCTGCTCAAAATTATCACTGGCCAGAAGAACACGACTCTCGGAGGGAGTGATTTCTTTGATGAAGGCATAGATCGGCGAATTGCGGATAAAGAGACTTAGCAGCTCATTGGTTTCCCTAAGTGCTTCATCGGCAAGTTTGCGTTCTGTGATGTCCGTATTAAAACCATACCACGTTATACTGCCATCAGGAAGTCTCTCGGGAGTTGATTTGGAATAAATCCATTGGATCTCCTTGCCGGGAATTTGTACTCTAAACTCACAGGTAAAGAATTTCAAATGCTTCGCAGAGTATTCAATTTCACTAATCACTCTTTCATGATCTTCCTGGAAAATCACCTTGCCAATCGGGGTAAAGTCATTGAGTACATCTTCCGGAGAACATCCAAAAATATTTTTAATTCCCTCTGATGCGATGGGAACAAAATAGGTCCCATCGGGTCTCCTGGTAAATTGAAATAATAAATCGGGCACATTGGCTGAAAGCTTTCTAAACTCCATGTTTTTTTCCCGAATCTTCTCCTCTGCCTGCTTACGCCTTAATGAAACTGATGCGAGCGAAATGAAGTTCTTCAGTATCTGCATCTGCGGGTCGGGTTTATCTTTGGGCATCCCCAACAGAGAGGTGCCGTATAATTCCCCATTAACGAGATAGGATATTCCGATGAAACGGTCCACTTTAAGCAATGTCTGAATGGCTGATGCCAACGGACGTGGAATGGCTCCAAAACTCACATCGTGTAAGTTTTTCCGAACTTCAGCCACTTCTTTGGTTATATATTGGAACATCTCATCGTTGACCTCCGAACGGATTGGCTTCCCCTTTTTGCTGACCATGCCAACAAATTTTTCGAGTAGACCGGATTCCATCTCAATATGTTCGGTAGTCAAGGTCCGGCTTGCAGGGTCGTAATTGGAGAACATGGCAAACCTGGCACCTGAAAATTCTTTGATTAGCCTGATGATTAGTTTTTTAAGATCCTCTTCCGGGGATAGCATCGCTAATTCAACCGCGAACTGATTAAGCTTTAATATGTCCCCATTTAATTGTGCGGATGCCTCCTTCACCTGCTTACACAAGTTGATGCTTTGATGGAGTGATTCCTTTAATGAATTATTTTCCTGCAGCAATGCCTGCATTTCTGCAATGAGTTCATCCTTTGTTTTGTCATTCATGATAATTCCCTTTAACTACAAATGTTGATTTAGGAGGTCTGTTTTTTGCAATGGAACCGGTTTGAGGTTAGGAGCAGGAGCAGATCCCGAAGGAAGAAAAAGTCTTCGGAGACAATTTCATAACCTTGAAATACTACTATATACATCCTTTGTACGCTATTGATGCATAATGGTTGCCTCTACTTTGAGCGTGAAGTTATTCAATTTCTATAAATAAAGGAGAGTCAGTCGGATGAAGTGAAGGACGGAGTTAACAAGTCTAACTTCTTCCATTTTCACATTGATCATCTTATTCGCTTTATGGTCAACCAGATGAATGGATTTGAATTTTCCGGCAGATAATGTTCAATTCCTTCTTTTTTCCTGATTACCAGAGAGTGAGGTATTCAGTCTGACATCAAAGCGTATAAAAATAAATTCCGACCAAAGCAATCAACATAATTTCACTGCTTCCGCTCATTCTTCCATTTCGTTGGATGCTTCTGATAACTGTATCTGCATAAAGGAATTTACGATTTGCGACATATTGCTCCAAAAATATTGAAAGGAATTGAGATTTATTGTCGAATAACGGAACCAAAAAATGATTACCTTGCGAAACCTTGCCTTAATAGTCATGAATACACCAGGTGCTGCAAAGCCACAAAAAACAACAAAAGATGAGGTTTTGCTGAAACGTGAGATTT
>JBAXUL010000224.1:0-3093 GCA_037129695.1 Prolixibacteraceae bacterium | reverse complement strand
CTTCATTGCCGTCTGCTTTAGCTGACGGACAATAGGATCATAGCTTTGCCGGCTTTAGCCAAACAGGCAAGATGGGGCTAAAGCCCGCTCTCCGCTATGCCAATGATCCGTCAGCTAAAGCAGACGGCAATGAAAAAAAAGCATCCATGGATTTTGATTACCATCTTGTTCTTCTGTGTATCCTAAACCATTTGTAGGAATTTTGTCTTCGTATTTTTCCACCCCGGCAGGGGTTTCCCGTGCATAACCCCCGCTGAAACCGGGGGAGGGTGGCATGAATCCGGGGAGAACCCCGTCCGCGCACAAATGTCCAAAATAGATTCGATTTCGATATCGGACGGAGTGCTCAGATAAGGATTGATGTGTAGAGCTAAGGGCAGGAACAGGAACCAGAGTCCTTAACATACCTTTTCCCAATATAAATTCCTTCTCAAATATTCCCTTTTCTCCCCAATTTGCCGTAAATTTAGGAATGGCAAACATCGAAAACCCACCCGAAGAACTTCTCTCCAAAATTGCCATTTCTTTGGTTCCCGGAATTGGAAGCATTACGGCCAAATCACTGATTGCCTACTGCGGAAGTGCAGCTCAGGTTTTCAGGGAGAAGGAGAAAATCCTGCGCACCATTCCCGGCATCGGAACCGTTCTGGCAAAAAATATTCTCCAGTCGAAAGTGGTTAGCAGGGCAGAGGAAGAAGTTGAATTCATCCTGAAAAACAAGGTGGATGCACATTTCTACCTCGATGAGAGTTATCCGCAGCGGCTAAGGAATTGTGTGGATGCGCCCATCCTGCTATTCTCCAAGGGAAAGCCGAATCTGAACTTCCCTAAGGTGATCAGCATCGTTGGAACCCGCAATGCAACTTTGTACGGACGCGAGCTGACAGACAAATTCATTCTTTCACTGGCAGAGAGAGGCTACGAGATCCAGATTGTCAGCGGACTTGCCTACGGCATCGACATCCAGGCACACCGTGCAGCACTGCGAAATAGCCTGAGTACCGTTTGCGTGCTCGCGCATGGGTTGGAGACGGTTTATCCCACCCTTCACCGGGCCATCGCACTGGAGATGTGCGAGAAAAACGGTGGAATGGTGAGCGATTTCCTTAGCAATACCCCCATCGACCGGAAAAATTTCCTCCGCCGTAACCGGATTATTGCAGGAATGGCAGATGCGGTAATTGTTGTTGAATCAGCCACCAAGGGAGGCGCCTTGCTGACAGCAGAACTCGCTATTTCCTACAATCGCGATCTTTTCGCATTTCCCGGTAGGGTGGGAGAACCCTACAGCGAAGGATGCCATTTTCTGATCAAATCCAATCGTGCTGGATTGATCGAGAATATCTCCGATCTCGAATACTGCATGAACTGGCAGCCGGGTTCCGGAACTCCGGATGGCTACCAGCCAAGGCTTTTCAATGATTTGACCCCGGATGAACAATTGGTGACGAATACGCTTCAGACAGACGGAGCGTCGATGATCGACCTGATCTGCCTGAAGACCGGATTGCCCATGAGCCGTGTCTCTTCCTTGCTGCTGACCCTTGAATTTTCGGGTATTGTGAAATGCCTGCCGGGTAAAGTGTTCAAGTTGGCCTAAATTGTTGTTACTTTGCAAACTAAAAGCTAACAGCCAATGGCTAAAAGCTATTAGCAGTTAGCAGTTAGCAATTAGCAAAGATAAATGAATACAACTTTTGATCAATTCGGGATCGGAAAATCCGTTCTGAAGGCATTGGACGAGATTGGCTTTCACGAACCAACACCGGTGCAGAATCTGGCCATACCGGCCATCAA
Source organism: Prolixibacteraceae bacterium (assembly GCA_037129695.1). Classification (GTDB taxonomy): domain Bacteria; phylum Bacteroidota; class Bacteroidia; order Bacteroidales; family Prolixibacteraceae; genus CAINVV01. Next base: position 1,296 of record JBAXUL010000224.1, on the reverse strand, counting down.
ATCCGGCCAGGACGTTTTGGGCATTGCCCAGACCGGTACCGGGAAGACCGCAGCCTACCTGATTCCCATCCTGATGAGGCTGGTGAAGGCAGAGGGAACAGATCCACGCGCCCTGATCCTTGTTCCGACCCGCGAACTGGCGATTCAGGTTGGAGAAGACATAGAGGAACTTACAAAATATACCAATATCAGGTCGGCGGCCGTTTTCGGCGGAATCGGCTATACCAAACATGCCGAACTGGTGGAACCGGGTGTCGATATCGTTGTGGCTACTCCGGGTCGTTTGTGGGATTTGTACAGAATCGGAGCACTCAGATTCAAAAAAATCAAGGTCCTGGTCATCGACGAGGCAGATCGCATGCTCGATATGGGTTTCATGCCACAGTTGAACCAGCTGTTTGAGGTGATACCTCCCAAAAGGCAGAACCTGCTCTTTTCTGCCACATTTTCAGACAAGGTTGAACTGATCAGCAACGAATTTCTGACCTTCCCGACCCGGGTTGAGGTGGCTCCATCGGCCACTACCGTGGATAAGGTGAAGCAATTCTTCTACCAGCTCCCCAATTTCAGAACCAAGTTAAACCTGATCAACTATTTGTTGACCAACACGGGAGAATACAAAAGAGTGCTTGTTTTTTGTTCGACCAAGGAGAATGCTGAATTTGTTTTCAAGGTGCTTGACCGCAAGGTGGAGGGAATCGTGAGGGTACTTCATTCCAACAAGGCGCAAAACTCGCGGATCAATGCCATCCAGTCGTTCAAGGAAGGCAACGTCAGGGTATTAATTTCGACGGATGTTTCGGCCAGGGGAATCGATGTCTCACTGATCAGCCATGTGATCAATTTTGACATACCAACCAATTATGAGGATTATGTCCACAGGATTGGACGTACTGCCCGGGCCAACCACGAAGGGGTAGCCATCTCCTTCCTGAAACCTGACGAGGAATTTCACCTCCAGAACATTGAAAAATTGATCAGAATGGAGATTACTGAACTTCCTATTCCGGAAGCGGTGGAAGTGGTAGAATCCAGCAGGAGCGAGATACAGGGAATTGCCAGGGAACTCGATCGTCAGAAGAAAATGGATGATACCGGATTCAAAGGGGCCTTTCATGAGAAAAAACCCAGGACGAAGAAGAGCCCGTTTTCATTCAATCCCAAAAGCAGGGAAATTCGGCCTTACCGGAATACCAGAAAAGGCTAGGAAAAAGGGTAAGGGTTGCCGGATACAGGGTTCAAGTTACGCCCGGGGATCATATTTCGGGAGTAGCGATCTCCCAGTCCCTTAGTCTC
>JBAXUL010000223.1:0-3094 GCA_037129695.1 Prolixibacteraceae bacterium | reverse complement strand
ATGCAGGCACAGATCCAATCAGCACCTCTTACGACCTGATGTTCGGAGGAAGCAAGGCTCAGTGGGCAAAATTTGCCAATTCAGTGAAGTTGAGACTGCTTATCCATGCATCGGCCAAAGCTGAGTATTCATCAAAAATAGCTGCTGCTGCCGCTCAGCCTTTGTTAACTGATGATGCAGACCTTAATGCCTCTATTGCCTATGTCGGAACAACAACCGTCAACTCATGGGTTGGTGGACCAAACAACTGGGGCAATGGTGGCGAATTCGAAAGAAGAAGGCCTTGCAAAACTTTGGTGGACATTATGACCGCCAACAAAGATCCTCGTATGAACGTGTGGTTTGCACCTGTTGAAAATCCATGGACAAACGATCCTGCCTTAAACGGTAAAACTGTCAATACGACAGATCAGAATGGTTTTACCTATACTTCTACATGGGAATATATTGACAAAACCAATCCTGTCATTGCTGCGCAGGTACAAAATATTCTTGATATAGATAAGTTGTATGTAGGATTTGTAGCAGGTATGCCAGGAGATTGGAAAAATGGCAACGGTCACTGGAATACATCTTTGGGTGGTACTTTTGGCAACTTCAAAGTTTCCAAGTACTCAAAACTGTTCCAACAGAATTCACATGCATTGCTTCGCGCTCAGGTATTGAACAAAGATGAAATTTTGTTTGACCTCGCTGAGGCAGCTGTAAAAGGATGGGTATCAACCGGAACGGCAGACACCTACTACAAAGCCGCCATCAAAGCAAGCATGAAACGCTGGGGAGTTAGTGATGCTGCTATAGCTACTTACTCGGCTCAGTCTTCTGTTGCTTTACCAGCTGACAATGCGGGTAAACTTGCGAAAATTGCCGAGCAGAAATGGGTTTCTCTTTTCTCTGTGGCAAGTGAAGCTTATTTGGATCTGCGCAGAACTCTGTTGCCCAATATTTTCAAGAATGGATATTTGTCGACTTATACTTTTCCATTGCGCTACCGCTATCCGGGAAATGAGCTTGGTCAGAACAAGGATGCATATGACAAAGGCGTTGCTACATTGGCCCCAGCCGTTGATGATGAATACTCTAAAATTTGGTTGTTGCAATAATTTTGAATTATAGAATAAGAGGGGCTGGACTTTGGTTCAGCCCTTTTTTTGTATTATTTTGGATAAAATTTTAGGTATGGACTTTTCTGAGCGTAATTTTACAAATGAATTTGTTTTTCAGGCCACCAGGAGCAGTGGCCCAGGAGGTCAGAATGTCAACAAAGTCAGTTCAAAAGTCGAACTTCGATTTAATGTCAGTGAATCTCAATTCTTAAGTGAGGAAGATAAATTAATTGTATTAGAAAAATTGAGCAATAAAATTAACAAGTTAGGTGAGATCGTGCTTGTTGCTCAAACAGATCGGTCCCAATTAAAAAACAAAGAAAAAGTGATTGAAAAGTTTTATTTGTTACTTGAAAAGGCACTGATGCCACGCATCAAAAGATACAAAACGAGGCCTACCAGGGCTTCTGTTGAAAGGAGACTCGAATCTAAACGCGTTCTGTCAGGTATAAAGACCAATAGAAAAGAGCCTGGATTGGAATAAATTTACTATTTTCGAGACCTTATTGCCAAACTGTCTGTTTACGATCTCCATCAATAATTGATAAAATTTCCGTTTCCTTAAACAAAGGCAAACAACAATTTTCTGGTAGTCGGCAGATTATAAATTACTACAATTTCTATGCATTTTTCTACCAGATTATTACCGCTTTTATTTTTATTTCCAACACTTTGCTTTTCACAACCTTCCATTAATGCCATAAAGATTGCAAAGGCTCCTGTCATTGACGGGCGTTTAAATGATGAAGCCTGGTCAAGTGCCGCTAAAATTGATCAACTGGTCCAACGTGAACCAAATTCAGGTCAGCCTGTTTCGGAGAAAACAAATTTTTATATTTGCTACGATGCCAACTTCCTCTATGTTGGTGTCAAGTGCTATGATGATCCCAAAAAGATCACTGCCAAGGAAATGGCCCGAGATGTGAGCCTTGGGAATGACGACAGGATCCAGGTTATCCTGGATACCTACCTGGATCACCGGAATGGCTACTGGTTTCAGATTGGTCCGCGGGGGTCCATTGGTGATGCCACCATTAGCGAGAATGGTGCCGTATTTAACAAACAATGGGATGGTCTGTGGGAAGGAAAAGCCCACATCGTAGCTGACGGCTGGGAGGCAGAAATGGCCATTCCTTTCAAGACAATGGGCTTTGATAAATATAACCCAAATTGGGGGATCAAGTTTATCCGCCACATCAAGCGCAAATTGGAGATGTCGTATTGGCCTTCAGCGAACATTAACAGCTATAAGTTCCAGGTATCGGATGCAGGACTTCTAGTGGGTTTGAAAAATATTACCCAGGGAATAGGTCTGGATATTTCTCCATATGTCGTGGGAGGAATGGATACCAAAAAGAATGTCAGCAACAAATATCCTGTTAAAGCAGGAATGGATGTGTTTTATCAAATCACACCAAGTCTAAAATCTTCATTGACAATCAATACCGATTTTGCTGAGACAGAAGTGGACGACCGCCAGATCAACCTGACCCGATTCGATCTGCTGTTTCCGGAAAAGCGGGATTTCTTTTTGGATGGAGCCAGCCTTTTTTCATTCGGCATTCAGGGTGAAGATGCCAATACCTATGGGAAGAATATTATCCCATTTTTCTCACGTCGGATGGGATTGGATAACAGTGGGCTACCGATTCAGATTAACTATGCTGCCAAGCTCACAGGGATGATCAACAAGTGGAATATCGGTGTGATGCAGGTAAATGATGAACATCCTGACAGGAATACCAATTTTTCAGTTGCCAGAATCTCCCGAAGTTTCGGGTCTGAATCATCAGTTGGTGCCATTGGAACCTATGGAAATGCGGTTTCCGCTTTGGAAAATTATGTTGGAGGGGTTGACTTAAAACTGGCGACTTCGAAATTTCATGGCAACAGAAATCTTTCAATGGTTCTATTTGGCCTAAAGTCTAATACAAAGGGATTGTCTGACAATGATTTATCGTGGGGAGGAACCATTTCCTATCCAAATG
>JBAXUL010000222.1:0-3119 GCA_037129695.1 Prolixibacteraceae bacterium | reverse complement strand
TTGACTCTATTTTTAGTTTTATGGTTCCGAAGGACCGGAAGTTTTTTCCACTTTTTAACGATGCCGCTGATAACCTTGTTCTTGCTTCTGAACTTCTGATCAAACTGGTCAGGGAGCATGATCTAAGCCAAAGGCTGGTATATATAAGCCAAATCAGGGATGTTGAACACATTGGGGATGATATCACCAGGAAGTTGATGACTGAACTTGACGGTACTTTTATTACGCCATTTGAACGTGAAGACATCCATGAACTTATCACCAAAATGGATGATATCGTGGATTACATTCATTCATCATCCAAGAGGATAAACCTATATAAATTAATTGAGATTCCTGAAGAATTTATTTGGATTGCCGATAAGATCCACTCTGCGAACAAGGAGATTCAGAATGTTTTGCGCTGTGTACGTTCTGTCAACGATTTTAAAAATCACCTTCACAATATTGAAAAAATCGGTGATTTTGAAAGTGAAGTGGATGACATTTATCAGGAATTCTTATCTAAACTCTTTGATCAGGAGGTCAATGCAATTGATTTGATTAAAAAAAGAGACATACTGACCACGCTTGAAAAAGCCATCGACAAATGTGATGATGTAGGTAATATTTTTTCTTCCCTTATTATCAAAATGGGATAGATTACCTCTTCAATCTCTACGTAATTTTCAGCAAATAACTTGTAAATTATTCGAAGATGAGCTTTACTTTATTGATTACCATCATTGTACTGGCTTTTTTGTTTGATTTTATCAATGGTTTCCACGATGCTGCCAATTCTATTGCTACCATTGTGTCGACAAAGGTCTTGTCACCACTTCAGGCAGTTTTATGGGCTGCATTTTTTAATTTTTTGGCCTATGCAATTTTTGAGCTTAAGATAGCAGATACTATCTCAAAAGTGGTTGACACAAATGCTATCAGTCTGCAGGTGATTTTGGCTGGGATTATTGCTGCCATCGTTTGGAATCTACTTACCTGGTATCTTGGCATACCATCCAGTTCATCCCATACGCTAATCGGAGGATTGGCTGGAGCATCAGTTGTACATGCCGGTTGGTCTGTCGTTCATTCCAGTGTCATTTTAAAGATCGCCGCATTTATCTTCCTTGCTCCGTTCCTAGGCATGATGATTTCTTATTTTTTATCTGTTCTGCTTCTTAATCTTTTGCGAAAAGGTAATCCTCATGTGTTAAACAGATATTTTAGAAAATTTCAACTTCTTTCATCTGCACTTTTTAGTCTTGGACATGGTGGCAATGATGCCCAAAAAGTGATGGGACTTATTGCGGCCACCCTGATGGTCTACTTTAACGGGGTAGATCCGGCATCGATTCCCCATTGGGCGCATATCACCATGGTAGGAGGTAAAATCCATGCCATACCGCACTGGATCGTGCTCGGATGTTATTTTGCAATCAGTGCAGGTACCATCTCCGGAGGATGGAAAATCGTCAAAACTATGGGGACCAAGATTACAAAACTTACCTCTTTTGAAGGAGTTACCGCTGAGGCAGCTGGTGCTATTCTCCTTTTTGGTACCGATGCATTCGGCATTCCTGTCAGTACAACGCATACTATTACCGGTGCAATTATGGGTACAGGATTAACAAAAAGGGTAACTGCAGTAAAATGGGGAGTAACTATCAATCTGCTTTATGCCTGGATTCTGACCATACCCGTATCGATGGTCATCGCAGCTTTGGTTTATTATTCATTTAAGTTTTTCGGAGTATGACTTGTCCGGATAATAATTGACTCTTGATGATCAGATCCGATTTTATCAAATATGCAGCCGCTCTGGCTGCCACGTTTCGTATAAATCCTTCCCTTGCGTTTGAAATTGCAGAGCAGGAATTTTCAAAAAAAGATTTTGGTGATGATTTTTTCTGGGGAGTTAGCACGTCTGCCTACCAGATAGAAGGAGCTTTTGATGCTGACGGCAAAGGAGAATCCATTTGGGACAGGTTTACTTCTCATTCCGGTAATGTCAAAGATCGTTCAGATGGCAGAGTTGCCAACGATTTTTATCACCGATACGGTGCAGATCTTGAACTTTTAAAAAGCCTGAACTTTGAAAATTTCAGGTTTTCTTTTTCATGGTCCAGACTATTACCTGATGGAACCGGAAAAATTAATGAGAAAGGTATTGACTTCTACAACGGAATGATTGATACTTGTCTGAATTTGGGAATTGAACCCTGGGCTATGCTTTACCACTGGGACTTACCCCAAAAATTAGAGGAGAAGGGCGGCTGGACAAATCGTGATATCATCGGATGGTTCTCTGATTTTACCGATTTGTGCTCCCGCAGGTTTGGTGACCGTATCAAACACTGGATGGTATTGAATGAGCCGGGCAGTTTCACTACCCTTGGTTATCTTGCCGGCATTCATGCACCCAGCCGGATAGGTATTGGTAATTACCTTGCATCCGTACATCATGCCTGTCTTTGTCAGGCTGAAGGCGGAAGAATCCTACGGGGAAACGTTCCAGGCGGTCATATCGGCACTTCCTTTTCCTGTTCCTTTACTGAACCTGATAGAGTAAACTCTTTTTATTTAAGTGCAGCCAGGAGGCTTGATGTGGTTTTAAACCGATTGTTCATAGAACCTTCTCTTGGTATGGGATATCCCTTCCATGATTTGCCCTTTCTCGAAAAAATGGATACCTACATTCATCCCGGTGATATGGAAAAGCTTAAGTTTGACTTTGATTTTATCGGGTTACAGAATTATTTCAGGGTAATTACTAAGCCTTTTGTGATACCTTATCTTTGGGCTTACCGTGTGAAACCTGAACCGGATGCGGAAATAACAGAGATGGGCTGGGAGGTCAATCCTGAGAGTATGTACCAGATAATCAAACAATTTTCCAAATATCCGGTCAAAGAAATAATCATTACCGAAAATGGTGCAGCCTTTCCTGATCAACTTGTCAATGGCAGGTTTCCTGATCAGCAACGTATCAATTTTTACAAACGCTACCTTCAAAATATTCTCAAGGCAAAGCGGGAAGGGGTTAATATTACCGGTTATTTCGCCTGGACATTTATCGACAATTTCGAGTGGGCAGAAGGAAATCGCCCGAGATTTGGGCTTGTTTACAATGATTTTGA
>JBAXUL010000221.1:0-3180 GCA_037129695.1 Prolixibacteraceae bacterium | reverse complement strand
TGTATGACTTCGGCCGAGGCCAGCATATACGTATTGCTGATGAATTCAACATTAATCCTCTTGCCATTAACAGTTTCAAGTGGCAAATTGTTGTACCGCACATATTTTTTGACTTGTATTTCCTGAAGCATTGATTTATTGGCCACCAAATCTTTGAGTGATCCTATTTCCCAGATTGATTTATCAAGCAGTTGTTCTTTCGAATAACCCAGCAATTCTTCCAAAAACGGATTAACCATCATAATTTTTCCGGTACTGGCTTCAAGAATAAGGATTCCATCCTTTGCCGACTCAAACAGAAAGCGAAAACTCCTTTCTGAATCAACCAATATTCTATTTTTTTCTTCCAGTGCCAATTCCAGATTTTTAGCCAATGTAATATCAATGAAGGTGATCACAACACCATCAATTTGATTGACATTCGTAATGTAAGGCATGATTTTGACAGAAAACCACCTTCCGTCTTTTGTTGAAACGGAATTCACAATTTCCACCTGAGTTTTGAGTACTTGTTGGGAATGCAAAAACAATTCGGGGTACTTCAAATCATTGTTCATGTCTGTAAACGGTCTGCCAATATCTGAGCTGCGCATTTTATAAAGCGTGGTGATCGATTCGGTAAACCTTCTAATATTCAATTCTTTATCTAAAAAAAGTATGGCGATTTCGATGGAGTTAAGCAGGTTTTCCATATCAGTACTTGCGAGTTGATAGTCGCCAATCAAGTGCTTCATTTCGTAGTTGACTGTTTGCAACTCCTCGTTGATACTCTGCATCTCCTCTTTGGAGGTATTGAGTTCCTCATTGGAAGCCTGTAACTCTTCATTTGCTGATTGCAATTCCTCATTGGTCGAGGTCATCTCTTCCTCCGTTGCCCGCATTTCTTCGAGCAGGCCTTGCAATTCTTCCTCTTTGTGCTGCAGTTCTGTTCTCAATTCCTTCTCGAGGAAACCCAAATTCGGTTTTACGGTTTCAACAATCAATGAATCAGTCAGGTTATACTCCTGTATTTCAGTAAAAACCAGCATAAACATGCCTTTGAGGGCAATGGGTGTATCGAGACGCTGCAAGGTAACATCTGCATAATGGAAATCCGCGTTGAGAACGATTTTTACATTTCGGAAGGTGATAGGCTCGAAACTCCTCATTGCTTTTTGAAATGCGGCAGGCAATATTTGTCTCAAACCTTCGCGTGCCAGATCATTGATATTCCAGTTCGGTTCTCCCGGTACCAGTTCAATGTATTTCCCAATCCGCCCTGTCATATACAATATGACGCCTTGTTTGCTTAAAAGTACACTGGAAGGCGCAAAACGCTGAATCAAAATCTGATCGGCTAATGAGGTGAGGCTTAAACCCGCATTAGGAATCTTTTTGTCTAGCCTGACGGCTCTCTTTTGATCTGAACTGCTTGAGAAATTATTGACCAAAGCAAATTTAGAGGTTAAATTGCGCTTGAATATTTTCAATTTGCCGTCAAGCACGTTAAAACCATATCCTTGGCTATCTAATGTTTCCGCTGTTCCGATTACCATGATCCCACCGGGATTCAGGATAAAGTTAAAGAGTCTGAATACCTTTAATTGCAATACCGGTTCCATGTAAATCAGCATATTGCGGCAAAATAAAAGGTCGAGCCTGATAAAAGGAGGATGTTTGATGATATTGTGCGCGGCAAAGACACACATTTCACGAATCGTGCTCTTCACATGGTATCCTCCCAAATCTGCAGTAAAAAACTTACTCAGGCGTTCCGGGGATACATCTGAAGAAATGTTGGCAGAATAGAGTCCAATTCTGGCTATTTCCAGTGCCTCTCCGTCAATATCTGTGGCAAATATCTTGAATGACAGACTGTTGGGATTCCGACTCTTCTCCAGAATTTCTTTTATAATGATTGCCAGGGAATACGTTTCTTCACCGGTAGAGCAGGCAGCTACCCAAACACGCAATTCGTAACCATATGGCAATTCGCTTAGGAGTTCAGGCAGTATTTCATTTTTAAGTTTTTCCCACAATTCAGGGTCGCGGAAAAAGCTGGTCACACCTATCAGTAATTCTTTGAACAATACATCAATCTCCCCGGGGTTTTCCTGACAAAAGCGAACATAATTACCCATACTTTCAATCAGGTGAAGGCTCTGGCGCCTTTCGATGCGGCGAAGTATCGTATTTTTCTTGTACTGTGAGAAGTCATGCCCAAGTTGCTCCCGTAGCAAGATGACGATTTTATTGAGGTAACCGATGGTCTTGTCATCCAATTTTGTTGCAGACAGCGCATTGGGAGCGAATTTCAAAAATTCAATCAGCCTTGCTGGCAAATCTGTTGCAGGAGCAACAATATCGGCAACAACGGCTTCAATTGCACTACGGGGCATACCATCAAATTTGGCTGTTTCAGGAGACTGCACCAGCACGATCCCGTATTTTTCTTTAATGGCTTTTAGACCCAGACTTCCATCAGATCCCATGCCCGAAAGAATGACTCCAATGCTTTTACCCCTGAGATCTTCTGCCATTGAGCGAAAGAAAACATCAATGGGTAAATGGAGGATGCGTGATTGGGACCGTTCAAATAAATGCAACATTCCACCCTTCGTAGACATGACTTTATTCGGAGGAATAATATAGATACAATCCTGACTAATCTTGTGATTTTCTTTTGCCTGAAATACCTGCATGTTGGTAACCCGCTGCAACAACTCTACCATGATTCCAATATTCTTTGGATCGAGATGCTGGATTACCACGAAAGCCATGCCGCAATTTTCGGGCATATTGGAAAAGAACAATTCCAGTGCTTCAAGTCCTCCCGCAGAGGCACCAATACCTACAACAGGAAAATCTAAGGCATCCGCATTGACAATTTCGTGGTCCGGGAGATCCTTAGAGGCAGCTATTTCTGACGAAGGGATGAGAGTTTCCCTATTTTTTTTTTGAAACCATGTAATGATTTGGGCTTATTCTATTCAGATTGTCGGTTGATTCATATTACCGGATAGGTACTCAATCCAAGACAATGAGACTTAAGCCTATTTCGTAAGCCAAAGGTAATCAATAAATTTAAATTCTATTCTCTGTGAATGTAAAATATTGTTAAAACAATGAACTACAATCAAATACAAGCACAATGATGATTGAAAAAAATATAGAAGCAGATGACTTCAGGATCAAATCTGA
>JBAXUL010000220.1:0-3317 GCA_037129695.1 Prolixibacteraceae bacterium | reverse complement strand
TCTAAGCTGTAGGTTCTTGGTTCGATCCCAAGCCGGGTCACATTTACCTCTGTAATCAATTGATTTACAGAGGTATTTTTTTGTTTGCGTGCTTTTCGACCTGATTGTTCGATCAAAAGGATCTGATAAGAGGCAATGCGATGTAACAAATAATTCCTATCCTTCAGATTCAAAATAGGAATCGAACATGGTATGGTTGGTTTTGATTATTCCGGACAATGACTTAAGTGTTGTTCAGGCTTCGTGGGGAAATCTCTATTCAATCCGGCGAAAGGGGTCAACGTATAGTAGTTACAATGATTATTCTGTCCAGGGAATCCACGACCGGCAAGTGCCACATATAGCTAATAAGCATCCCTTCAGAAATTTCAGTTAAGAATAGGACCGTTCTGAGAATATTTCAGTAATTGTAAATCTTTTCAATAAGCCCGAAAAGATGCTGAAAATCAATTGGTTTCGTGATGAAATCGTTGTATCCAAATTCGGAAACGACCTCTTTTTCGTTGGGGAGGTATCCTGCACTTTGCGCAATGATTTTTACATCCTTGTTGAATACGCGGATTCTCCGTGTGGCCTCATTCCCACTCATTTCAGGCATTCCTATGTCCATGAGAATTAAATCCAGGTCGGGGTTCTTGAGGCAACACTCGATCGCTTGATATCCATTGGCTGCATAAATAATTTCATTGCTGATTTTCTGAAGCCGCTTTGAAAGGATTGAAAATGAGGTTAAGTCATCTTCCACAATCAATATTTTCAACTTCTTTGTCACTTCCCTGTTATTTTTGGCAACAGGGTTACCATTAGGTTCAGTCTCGTCTGCCGGCATCCTTTGTATGGGTATTGTAAAATGGATAAAGGATCCTTTCCCCTGAAAACTTTCTGCCCATATTTTGCCTCCATGTTGTGCCACAAATTCCCGGCTGATCAGCAAACCCATTCCGCTTGAATGATTTCCATTCAGCCCTTGATATTGATCGATTCTATCCATTCGGAAGAGATCATTCAGTTTTTCATCACTCATGCCTACTCCGTTATCTCCAACGATTATTTCGAGCATATTTTCTTCTTGGGCCCTGCTGCCGACCACTATCGTTCCACCAATATGGGTGAATTTTGCAGAATTGAAAATCAGGTTGCGGAGTACGGTGTGCAGCATATAACTGTCAGCAAACGCAAACAACCCGGCAGGAATGTCATTGATTATTTTTAGAGATTTTTCCTTCACCTGTTCATGAACATACAAAAAACTTTTATCGACTGTCTCCTTTAACCGAATAGCACGCGGGTTAAATACCATCAGTCCGCGTTCCGCTTTTACCCATTCAAGCAATTCGACGAGAAGGCCAAAAATATCATGTGCTGATCTGTTAATTAATTCAATATCCGATTGGATTTCTTCAATGGATAATGATTTGAAATCGTTGACCATATACTCGGTCAATCCCATTAATCCGCTTAAAGGACTCTTCAAATCGTGCGCCATCACAGAAATAAATTGGTCCTTTGACGCGTTTAATTCCTTCAGTTTTTTCTCACTTTCCATCAATGCTATTTCTGTCTTTTTTCTTTGGGAGATATCCTTGACACTAATTCTGAATCCAATTGGTGTTCCTTTGGAATTAACGGCAGGACAGAGTGAAACGGCTGCCCAAAATTGGGAACCGTCTTTTCTAAGGGCATGTGCTTCCAAATCTAAACCTGTATTGCTGCTAAAGGCCATACTGAATTTTTCCTGAACATTGGCCAGATCTTCAGGAGCAATGACCAAGGAGAAAAAATCCTCAGCTGCCAGATACTCTTCGGGAGTATACCCAGTCATTTCCACACAATAGGGATTCATCCAGATCAGCTTCCCTGAAGAATTAAATTCTCCCTCCCAGTTGGCAGTTAAATGGGTAATCGTGGTCAATTTTTCTGCTTCCATTGACATATTATTCATTCTGTTTTGAGGTTTTTCTACTAATAATTCAGAGACTTCATTCAAAAGTTTCCTCAACTTATTATTGAATATTATTATGGCACTGTTTTCCATATCCAATGTACATTAAATAATTGTATACCAGACAAAATCGACCCAAACAAGGGGATTCCGGTAAAGATTAGGTAAGATAGGTTCGAAAATAATCGCATCAGGTCAGGTCAGTCCTTCAAAAACCAGTGTTGATGATAAAATGGTTTCAGAAATTCTTAATCTGGTTTCAAAGCGGGTTAGGGAAGCTAATTTTGACCAAATTAAAATTTTGCAGACCTTCCAAACAAATGCAATTGCTTGGTAAAATTATAATGATTATAATATTGCGAATAGCGTGATCCGGCAAACAGTCAGATAAATTTCTATTCGGTATCTTTTTCAAAATAAACGACTTGCTTTTCCCATTCATCGCTATTTGAATGTTTTATCCAGTCTTTTTGCTGGCCAAAAGTACAATCTGGGATAGAAATTGTTTCTATGAAGGTGGTCAAGGATGCTGTAAAAAGAACTTATCGTGTGATGAACCTCACCCCGAATCCCGGTTCATATTTGTGAAACGTTGCTGATTGGTTAGGATGAAAGCAAAATGCTGGTTCAAAAGTATCCGTAAAAGACAACTCTTTCAAGTTGCAAGCATCTGTTTGATCTTTTTGGCGATGTCGGAAATATTTCTTGTTGAAACCGGAATTTTGGCTCCGCTTTTAAGGTGAATAAAATTTCCATTAAATTTGGAAAACTTTTCTATATGATTGATATTCACCAAATAAGATTTATGTGTTCTGTAGAATTGATTTTCAGGAAGGATCTCCTGCAGGTATTTCAGGGGTTTGGAGACATTAATTCTTTTGCCAAAATAGGTAATGATCACTGAATAGGCCTGGTCGGCAAAGCAATATTCAATGTACTTTGTGTTTTCAATGACAAATCCTGATTCAAAGTCAAGCAAGACGTTTTTCCCATCGATGTCCAGCATGAAGATTTTATTGACCCGTTCCTCAAGTTCTGTTTGTTTCCTTTCATACCCAAGTAAAGCGATCACTTTTTGAAGTGATTCGCGAAGTTCAACGAAATTAATAGGTTTAAGCAAATAATCGACGGCCGACTTCCGCAAGGCATCGATGGCATATTTGTCGAAGGCGGTCACAAAAATAATTTTAAACGAAGGGTTGGTGAAATAGTTATAAATTTCCAGACCACTTTTGCTGGGCATATTGATGTCGAGCAGGACCAGATCCGGCGTTTTCAGATTGATTAAATTAATCCCGTCGTCAAGATTATTGGCTGTCCCCTCCAATCTGACAAGATGCGGAGTTAAAGCGAGAAAATCTGTGAGGATTTCAAT